>NZ_JAGSOG010000100.1 GCF_018139695.1 Actinospica durhamensis
CGCCCTGATCACAGCACTCGAAGAAACCACCCGGACGGAGCACGCCGACAAGCCCGTCAAGCAACTGCGCGCCGCATAGAATCAACCCAGACCGTCACCGAAGATCCACGAGACTCGGGACAACCTCCGGCCAGCTGCTGAAGAACGCAGTAGTGCGGATAGAACGCCGCCGTACTGCCGTCGCCCACCGGCCAGCCGTTCAGCAGGATCTGGAAGAAGCCGAACCGCCGCAGCGGCTGGTAGTCCAGCACCACAATCTGGAATCCGCCTGAGACGCCGAATATACCCATCCACTCTCTCCCCCTGGTCCCGAGGCGGTCCCGAGGCGTCGACGCGAAGCCCGCGCCACGGTGACCAGTGCCTTCACGTTCTCACGGCACCGTTCGTACGAGGCCATGATGGCGGGCCCGCCATCCCCCGCGCATCCCGATTGTCTTGACGAAACCCATGGAGCACCCCCGGCTCTAGATCAGGCCCCTGTTTCCGCGGCCTGGTCTGGAGCTGTCGGCTTCACAGCACCTTGCCCGGGTCGAGGGTTGAGGATGCCGCGTGGGTCGAGCGTCTGCTTGATCCGGCGTTGCACGTCCAGGCTGTCCTTGCCCAGTTCCTCGGCCACCCATTGCCGTTTGAGCAGACCCACGCCGTGCTCGCCGGTGAGGGCACCACCGTCCTCTCAGCGAGCGCACCATAGGGCGAGCGCGGAGTTCCGAACCCGACGAAGGTGCCGTCCGGCGGCGTGCCGACGCCGTCGAACCTGGGGATCGTCGGCAACCCGGCGAGGAAGCTCCCGCTCGCGTAGTGCGTGCAGCACCCCCGCCTTCATCACAACTCCTGGCCGAAGAACGCGGCGATCCGCCGCTGCCACGCCACCAGCACGCGCGGCGGGCGCTCGTGCGAGTGGTTCCTCGAGGCGTTGCGCGGGCGATCGTGCACTGAGACCTCACGCGCCGGGGTCTCAGTCGCCGCGGTCTCACCCGCCGCACGCCGCGAGAGCTGCCTGCCCTGATGGCCATTCTGGTGCTGGCCCTGATGCCCACCCGGACGCTCGACGTGCGGCGGGACGCCCGGAACGCGGTGAGTGGCGTCGTGCATCCGAACGAGCAACGAACGTTCGCCTGCCATCTTTCATCCTCCTTGGACGCGAGGCATGGGCGGCGAGCCGCCCGCCTCTATCACTGATAGGGAACTCCAGCGCCGACTCTAGCACTGATAGAGTGAGTCCGGGAGGTGCACCGAGTTGGCATTGGACAGAGCGCGGATCATCGACGAGGCCTTGTCACTGCTCGACGACGAAGGTCTCGACGGCGTGACGACACGCAGGCTTGCCGCACGGCTGGGCGTGCAGTCGCCGACCCTCTACTGGCACGTGCCCAACAAGGCCGCGCTGGTGACGGCACTCGCCGAGGCCATCCTCGAGCAGCAGTTCCCCGAACTCACGCCGCCGAGCGCGGAAGAACCCTGGCAGGACTGGCTCAGCACACTCGCCCAGCGTCTCCGTCGCGCCCTGCTGGCCCACCCGGACGGCGCACGCGTCCTCTCAGCGGCCCAGCTCTGCCGAAAAATGGCCGCGATCTCCGAGCTGGCCATGGGCACGCTCGTAACCCGAGGCGTCCCGCTACGGCAGGCCCGCGTGATCGTCCTGACAGTGGAACGCTTCACCTTCGGCCACGTCCTCGAAGAACAAGCCCCCCGCCCCGACGCGGCTGCGCTCAAGGACTTCGACATGGCCGCCTTCGCCGAGCAGCACCCCACGCTCATCGCCGGCATCACCGAGTACTTCCAAGACGGCCGCACCGTCGACGACCTGTTCCGCGAATGCCTTGAAGTGGTGATCGAAGGCGCCGCAGCCAAGTCCGGCACCGCGCCCTGACCAACAAGATCCGTCTGCCAACCATCGACGGCACCATGGAACTGCTGACCGACGAGCAGCGCAGTGTGCTTACACGCCGATGGATGATCGTGTTCGGAGAGCCCGAGGGCGCCCGATACCCGATCAGATAGCCCATGCGCTCTCTGGCAACGCATGCCAGAGGTCATCCAAGGCGTCACCCGGGACGAAAACGGGCCGGGTCAGCAGCCGGTCACCGGCCCGTTGTACACACAGCACCATGCCGAGCGCGAACGACCCGACCTGGCCGCCGGGTGGATACACGGCATCCGCGCAAACGAATCCTGCAGGCAGGCTGGCCGCCGCACCACCGCAGATACTCGGGCGACGCTGTCGCGAGCGGCTGCTATGTTCGGGCGGTGAGCTTGAGGGATCTCAGCGGGAGATTGGCGGACCAGGCTCTGCGCGAACGCGTTCAGTTCGTCATACATGACCGGCTCGCCGACGACTTGGACCAAGACGAGTGCCGCTACATCATGCGCTTGTGGTGGCAACTGTCGATGCGGTACACCGAAGTGACGCTCGAGCAGTTGAGAGAGCACGTCCACGAACCGAAGCTCACGGCGATCGAAGAACTGATCGCCGCAATCAGATCGGCACCCGCCGACGTCGAGGCGTGGATCGATACCGCGGAGAACGACTTTCCGATCATCTTCGACCATGGCGTCTACGCGTCACTTGGGCTCGACGACCGTCGCGATGATCAGCACCCCGGCCTGGAGGGCGCTTCGGGCGGGTGATCCCGACCGCCTCCGCAACCGGATTCTCCTCACTCGATGACCGTGAGCTGCGTCTTGACCGTGGGCGGCGCCCAGATCAGAGCTTCCGCGGTCCGGCTCCCGAGTGGCTCTGTCTGCCATGACTCCGTGATATCGGTCCACCGCTCGAGGGTCGCGCTTCGAACGCTACGAGGATGTTCGCGGTCGTAGCGCAGATCGAACCGATACACGCGGCCTTCGTCCGTGAGGACTTGCCCATACTCCTGATCGGCGCCGTCGGGAAAGAGATCGACGACCACCGTGGCGTCCGGGTCGAGACCCTGACCTGCGAGGAGCTCCCGCAGCCGTCGCCAGAGATCTAAAGGGCTCTCCCTGAGCAGATGCGTGTACTGGATGTGCACCGGCAAAGACATGAAGACATCGTCATGCACGGGATGGACCACGCGCCAGCCCCTCACGAGGCTGCAGCAAGATCCCCGGCAGAGCTCCGAAAAGAGGCCACCGGCCAGAGCATCACATACCTCGACCTCGATCGCGACACCTGGATCGCCGGAGCGATCGCGACCGGGATCCCCGCCGACTACGGCGCGGGGCTTCGGCAACTGACCGAAACGATCGCCTCCGGCAACGGCTCTCGCCCCGACAACACGGTCGAGCAGATCACCGGCACGCCGGCACGCCGGCACGCACCCTGCGCGACTTCACCCGCAAGAACACGGCAGTGTGGAACGAGGCTGCGAAATGATCGACCACGTCTACATCTCCGTCACGGACATCGACAAGTCCCTGGCCTTCTACCTCGCCGCACTCGAGCCCTTGGGCTGGCGCGCGTTCGGGAACTACGAGTCCGCCTCCGGCCCCGCCGACGTCCCCGACCTGTTCGGGCTCGGCGACGACACCTACGTCTCCGGCACCGGTATCGGATCGAGCATCTGGCTGCGCCGACGAGGGCCGGGCGAGACAGGCCTCTACCTCGGCATCGTCTGCGCCACCAACGAGGCCGTAGACGCCGCCTACGCCGCCGCGATCGGCGCTGGAGGCGTCGACGAGGGCGCACCGGCCGACCGGACGTACTTCGCCCCCGGCTACTACGCCGCCAACGTCGCCGACTTCGACGGCAACCGCTTGGAATTCGTCCGCAAGGCCTGGAACCCCGCGCCCTAGACACCGGGAGAACCTCGGCCGGACTCCGCCGGCGTCCACGCATCAGGCTCCGCCGGCTCGGCGACGCAGACTCCTTCGACCCTTGACGGCGCGACGGCCGCTCAGTACGGTGCGAACAAGTTAGTAAACTTAACTATCTCTTGCGTCGTACCCACTCAGGAGTCTGCATGCCCAAGCGACATGTCACATTTCTGGCGACGGCCACCGTGCTCGGCGTGACGGGCGCGCTGCTGCTGCCCGGCAGCCCGGCCTACGCGGCGGCCTCACCGCAACTGCGCACGGACCAGGTCGGCTACCTGCCCACCGACACGAAGATCGCCTATCTGATGGCCACCGGCGCCGTGTCCGGTGAGACCTACAAGGTGCTCAACTCCGCCGGAACCACGGTCGCGAGCGGAACGGTGACCACGACCAGCCGGGGGAGCTGGAACTCCGCCTACCCCGACGTCTATCCGATCGACTTCTCCGGTGTCACGGCCGCCGGGACCTACCACCTGACCGTGTCCGGCACCGACGCCGCCACCTCCGACACCTTCCAGATCGAGAGCGCCTCCTCGCTCTACGGCCCGCTGGTCTCGGACGCCGTGAACTTCTTCGAGAACCAGCGCGACGGGTCCGACCAGGTCGCCTCCGCCTCGCTCGGCCGGTCCGCCTCGCACCTGAACGACGCGAGCGCGACCGTCTACCAGACCCCCACCTTCATCGCGAACAGCGACGGCGGGACCGGGGACCAGATCAGCGGGGCGCTGGTCAAGCTGGCCGGCGCGACCTCGGTGAACGCCGAGGGCGGCTGGTTCGACGCGGGCGACTACCTCAAGTTCACCTTCACCACCGCCTACGCCGACGACCTGCTCTACGCCTCCACCCTCGCACTCGGCTCCTCCGCGCCGGCCGCGCTGACGGCCGAGGCGCAGTACGGCACCTCGTACCTGAATCAGATGTGGAATCCGTCCACCAAGACCCTGTACCTCCAGGTGGGCATCGGCGCGGGCGACGAGACCAACTACTACGGCGACCACGACCTGTGGCGCGAGCCGCAGGCGGACGACTCCGACACGACCGCCGCGGACTACTGGGCCGCCGAGCACCGGCCCGTGTTCGAGGCCGCGGCGCCCGGTGCGAAGATCTCGCCCGACGTCGTGGGGCGCGTGTCCGCCGCGTTCGCCTTCGCCGCGCAGCAGGACGCCCTGGCCGGCAACACCTCCGGCGCCCAGACGGAACTGGCCGACGCCACCTCGCTCTACGCGCTCGCCGACACCTCGGCGGCCGAGAGCGACAGCCTGACCTCCGCCCTGCCCGAGGCCTACTACCCCGAGGGCATCTGGCACGACGCGATGGAGCTCGGCGCGACCGAGATCGTGCGCGCCTCGCAGGACCTCGGGCAGAGCGAGTCGAGCTATGCCAGTTACCTGACTCAGGCCGCCACCTGGGCCTCGGACTACATCTCGGCAGACTCCGGGCAGGACACGCTCAACCTCTACGACGTCAGTGCCCTGGCCCACGCGGACCTGGTGACGGCGATCGGCGACGCGGGCAGCCCCTCCGGCCTCGCGGTCACCGGCTCCGGGCTCATCGCCAACCTCAAGGCCCAGCTCTCCGCCGCGGTGAGCAAGGCGGGCTCTGACATCTTCCGCGAGGGCGGCGACTACACGAACTTCGACGTGGACTCGCACACCTTCGGCTTCATCTCCACCGAGGCGCTCTACCAGAAGCTCAGCGGCGACACCGAGTACGCGGCGTTCGCCGGTGAGCAGCGCGACTGGCTGCTCGGCGGCAACGCCTGGGGCACCACCTTCGTCGCCGGCGTCGGCACCACCTACCCCAAGTGCATGGGCGGGCAGCTGGAGAACCTCTCCACCAAGGTGGACACCGGCGCGGTGGTCAACGGGCCCAACGGCTCGTCCAACTTCAGCGGCGGCCTCGGCAGCCTGATGACCGGCATGGTCAAGTGCGAGAACGACTCCTTCACCACCTTCACCGGCAAGAGCAGCGAGTACGTGGACGACGTCCGGTCCTGGCAGAGCAGTGAGCCCGCGCTCGACATGGACGGCGGCCTGGTGCTGGCCGGCTCGCTGCAGGAGGCGCTGCTCGGCGCCGCCGCTCCCGCCAACGACTTCTCGGTCTCGCTGTCGCCGAGCTCCGGTTCGGTGACGGCGGGCGGGTCCGCCACCGCCACCGTGGCCACGGCCGTCAGCAGCGGCTCGGCCCAGAGCGTGGCGCTCACGGCCACCGGCGCGCCCTCCGGCGTGACCGCCTCCTTCAGCCCGGCCTCGGTCACGGCCGGCGGCACCTCCACCGTCACCGTGGCCTCGACCTCGGCGGTGGCGGCGGGTTCGTACCCGATCACGGTGACCGGCACGGCCGCTTCGGGCAGCCACTCGGCCACCTTCACGCTGACCGTGACCGGCTCGGGCACGAGCACCTGCACGGCGGCGCAACTGCTGGTGGACCCCGGGTTCGAGAACGGCAGCACGGTCACCCCGTGGACCGAGACCTCGACCCTGGGCTTCCTGCCGATCACCAACGCCAGCGGGGAGAGCCCGCACAGCGGCAGCTGGATGGCCTGGTTCAACGGCAACGCGACCAAGGACACCGACACGCTCGCGCAGACCGTCGCGATCCCGACCGGCTGCAAGGCGGCGCTGTCCTTCTGGCTGCACGTCGACAGTACCGAGAGCACCACGACCGGCAAGCCGGACACCTTCACCGTCCAGCTGCTCAACTCCTCCGGCACCGTGCTCACGACGCTGGCGACCTTCTCGAACCTGAACGCGGCCACGGGCTACACCCAGCACAGCTACGACATCTCGAGCTACGCCGGGCAGAGCGTGACCCTCAAGTTCACCGGCAGCGAGACCGACACGGACGGCGGCACCACGACGTTCGTCGAGGACGACAACGCGATCCAGACCAGCTGACGGGCTGAGTCCGTATAAGCCGGTCGCGTCGGATCCGGGCGCGGGCCACGGCCCGCGCCCGGCCGTCGTCACAGGTCTCAGAGGTCAGGGTCTCAGAGGTCAGAGTCTCAGAGGTCAGGGTCTCAGGGGCCAGAATCCCAGACGTCAGAGCCTGCGGCCTTCGAACACGAACTCGCGGGCCGTGGCCAGCGCCGTCGCGATCGCGCCGAGCAGGACGGCGTCCCCGCCGAGAGCGGCGGCGACCACGGGCGGGCGCAGCGGGGTGAGCGACTCGAGGGCGTCGCAGAGCGGGTCGAGCAGCAGGTCGGCGTTGTCGCCGATGCCCCCGCCGAGCACGACCAGCGCCGGGTCGAGCATCGCGGCGATCGAGGCCACCGCGTGCGCCAGGCGTCCGGCTTCGGCGTGTACGGCGGAGCGCGCCGCCTCGTCCCCGGCGCGCGCGGCGTCGAACACCGCCTTCGGGTCCCGCGCCGCCGCGAAACCGGCCGCCGCCGCCAGGGCCGTCACCGCGCTGCCGCCGGCCGCCACGTCGAGCATGCCGCGCTGGGAGAACGCACCGTGCGGCGCCCGTGCCGCAACCGGATCAGAGTTCTGGTGCGGTACCCGCGGGCCGGGGCCAGCCGTGTCAGGGTCCTGCCCGCCCGGCGGGAAGGGCAGGTAGCCGACCTCGCCGGCCGCACCGTGCGCCCCGTTGAACACCCGGCCCTCGACCACGATGCCGGCGCCGACTCCCGTGCCCACCATGAGGAAGACCAGCAGCGGGCAGTCGCGCCCCGCGCCGAAGGCGTACTCGCCGAGCGCGGCCAGGTTCGCGTCGTTGTGCACGGCCAGGCCGGTGCCGAGTTCCCGGCGCAGCAGCTCGACGACCCCGGCCCGCCCCCAGCCGGGCAGGCTCCCGGCGTAGCGCACCTCCCCCGTGGCCGGGTCAAACACCCCCGGCGTGCCCACGACGGTGTGCACCACCCGGTCCCAGGCGAGTCCCGCCTCGGCGACCACCTCGCGGGCGAGCCCGGCCGCGGTGGCCACGATCGACTCCGCGGTGGCGGTGTCCGCCTCCAGCCCACTGTGCTCCTCGATCGCGGTGGGCAGCTCCCGGCGGCCGCGGATCGTGCCGTCCAGGTCGGCCAGTGCCACCCGGATCCGGGACCGGCCGATGTCGATGCCGACGACGTAGCCCGCGGTCGGATCCACCTCGTAGACCACGGCGGAGCGCCCGCGCCCGGCGGAGGTGGTCATCTCGCCGGTCTCGCGCACCAGGCCCGCGCGTTCGAGGTTGCCGAGCGCGGCCGAGACGGTCGGCTTCGAGATCCCGGTGACGCGCGCGAGCTCGGCCCGCGAGGCCGCGCCGGAGGCCCGCAGCCGCTCGAGCAGCACCCGTTCGTTGTTCACCCGGAGCGTGCGGCTGCTCCAGGGCTGGGCCGAGGCCGGGTCGGAGGTCCGCGTGCTCGTCATGGGGGGAATGTAACCCAGATCTATGAGAAGCCACCACGACGGCGGGCGGAGCCGCGCGGATCAGCCCGCTGCGTCGGAGGCCGTTCATCGAGGCTTGGGACGAGGCGTGTAAGGGCGAGGCGTGTAAGGGCACTGGGTCGGGGTGGTCGGCCCGCGCGTCAATCAGCGGGGTGGGGCCTGAGCCCGTCCGTCAGGAGGCCGAGGAGTCGTTGGGCCTGGGCGTGGTGCTCGGGTTTGCCGGAGACCGCGAGCAGGCCGAAGGGGGCTGCGGCGATGTCCTCGGCGCTGGTGTCGGTGCGGATGTCACCGGCGGCGGCTCCGGCGTCGAGGATGGTGGTGATGGCCGCCAGGAGTTCGCGGCGGCTGTGGGCGAGGGAGATCTCGCCGGTGTCGATCAGGGCGAGCAGGGTGCCGGTCATCCCGTGTTTGGTCGCCAGCCAGTCCGCGAACAAGTCCATCCACAGGCGAAGGGCCGTGGCCGGCGGATGTGCGTCGAGCAGGCCGAGCATAAGGATGCTGATTCCATGTGATTCCGTGGCCGAGGATTCCTATTGCGCCGAGGCATCGACCTGCCGGCGAGTGCTGAGCTGCTTGGTGTAGTACACGAGCGTCCACGTCCAGTCGGGCTGGGTCTCGCGGCCGGTCTCCCGGTAGCCGAGTGCCTGGTAGAAGGCCATCGCCTCGGGCATGTTCGTCGCCGTGTCCAGGAACATCTCCTGGAAACCGCCTGCCGTGGCTCGGATTTCGAGGTCTTCCATCAGAGCCCGGCCGATCCCGAGCCTGCGGGCCGCGGGGTGGACTCGCACCCGTAGGACTTCGGCTTGTCCGCGGGCGTTGGGCCGGAACCCGCCCATTCCCACCAGATGCCCGCGGTGCTCGGCGACCAGAAACACGCCGCCTGGACGGATGAAGCCGGCCGTGATGTCGGCCAGATCGGCGAACTCGATCGGTGCGGCGGCTGCGGCGGGCAGGTCGAGCGGGACCGACGCGTCCGCGGTTTCCCCGACGTTCGGCAGAGTACTCAGGGTCCAGAGCACCGGAGCGTCGCGCGGGTCGAACTCTCTGATCGTCGTCATCCGGCGATGCTCGCATCGAACACGACCGCAACCCAGCGAATTTCGCCGGGCCGGGCCCGGCGGCATCCGCTGTTCGAGGCCGGCCGGACAACCTCCCGGAAAATGCAGATCATCCGAAGACGCGAAGCGGATACCCTGACGGCCGTGGCTATAGGGCAGCGAACATGGCGCGATGTCGACGGCGAGCGCATCGAGGGGACCTGGCGGCACGCGTTCATCCGCAACGGAGGCGACTACTACCTCACCGACCTGGTCATCTACGCGGACGGCATGATCGACTGCTGGGGCCTGGTGACCCTCGAGGAGCTCGAGGACAAACTCGCCTCCGGCTGGGTGGCCACCACCCTCGACGAAGGAGCCCGGGCCTCAGCCCACCACCTCGGCTCCTGGAGGCTCACCGAGCCGCGGATAGGCATGACACCCCAGCGCCTGCTCGGCGAGGTTCGCGACACGATCGACCTCCTGAACGGCCGGCCTGACAGCACCCAGCGATGCCTGGCCGCGGTCGAGGTCTTCCGCAGCGAGCCGACCGAGGAGAACCGGGCGGCAGTGCGCGCACTCTACGAAGCCATCCCCGAGCACATGCGCCACTATGCCCTGGGCGACATGGACCGCAAGGACACGCCGCTCCGCATACTGGCGGACGGCCCCGGCGCTCACATCGAGCGCTGGTACGGCGATCCCATCGAAGTCACCGAGGAAGTGCACGCCAGGGCCCTGGAGTACTTCGCCAAGCGGGAGCGGACGCGCCGGGAATACCAGCGGAAGGTTCCCCCGGACGGACCCACCGAGCCGATCGATACGAGCGTCCTGATCCGCCAGACGGTCTTCCCCAAGGGCTGGCCCGACGACGCCGGGACCCTCGTGCTGCGCAACGAGTACCCCGCACAGATCGAGGTCGCCGGCCACAGCTACCCGACCGTCACTCACGCCTACTGGGCGCTGTCGGTGGCAGACGAGGCACAACGCGCCGAGATCGCCCAAGCCGCCCGCCCGTACGACGCGGAGAAGCTCGCCGAGACTCTGCCTCGGCGCGAGAACTGGCCGCAGGCCCGGGCCGCGGTGATGGCCGGCCTGCTGCGGGCGAAGTTCACCCAACACCCGGACCTGGCAGCCGTACTGGTCGGCACCGCGGCGGCCCGCCTGATCTACACCGAGGTCGGATCCACGTTCTGGGGCCAGAGTGGACGGGAAGGGCGCAACTGGATGGGACGGCTGCTGGAGGTGATCCGGTCCGAACTCGCCGCCGAAGAGCTGGATGTCCAGGTCTAGACCGCGTATGAGAAACGGTCGTGCCTTCTACCACCCAGCGGTGGATACCGAGGCCGGAGCCGTGTTCGGTGCCGCGCCGGGCGATGTGCGGGGTGCTGGACCGACGGGATCAGCGGGATCAGCGGGATCAGCTGAGTGACGTCGTTTCGATTGCCGCCGGTGAGCGTCACGGCCCCCGTCGAAGTCAGAGGCCGCCGATACGATCCCTCGATATCAGCAACATCCCCACGACGCGAGATAGGGGCGCACTGATGGTCGACACGACGCCGCCGGGCCACGCCGTGCTGCTGGCGCAGTTTCCCGAGTTGGCTGACTACGCGCGGCCTGCATTGCGTCTACACCCTCGTCGCGGCCATCCCTCGGCGGCCACGAGCTCAGTGGGCGGTCCACTGCTGTGGCCGGTCGACGAACCCTGGCCAACCTGTGACGGCAGCGACCACGATGTGGCCGACGGCAGCACGGCGGGCCCATTCGACGAGCCGGTCGTGATGGCTTCGGTATTGCAGCTGTACCGCCGCGATCTGCCTGCGGGAATCCTGCCCGCCCCGGGCTGGGAGTTTCCGGACGGCACCGATCTCCTGCAAGTGCTCTGGTGCCCCAATCTACACATGGACACCTACGGCCCACGGGTCCGCGTCTTCTGGCGCATAGCGGCCCACGTACATACCGCACGCGTAGCCAACCCGACGCTGAACACGTCCTCTGAGAACCTCGGCATCGACAACCTCGCACCGCACCCGTGCGTCATTCACCCGGAGACCGTCGTGGACTTCCCACCGATCGCCCGCGTCCAAGGCGACGGTTGCGCCGATCCGGAGTTCCTGTACGGGGTGCTGCCTGCACCTTTGGAACAAGCATGCCTGGCCTGGACCGTCGACGGCGCACTGCCCGATGAGGAAAGCTGGAACTCGGACCGCGGGTACCGATGCCAAGCGCGCGTTCCCGGCTGGAAGCTCGGCGGCTGGATTCGTGACGCCGGCTTCTACCCGGAGCCCTCGCAGTACTGTGACTGCGGCGCACCGGCGTTCTCTCTGCTCGACACGACCTTCGAAGGTCTCGACGGCCCTTGGCAGCCGGTCGCAGAACCGGAGATCTCCTGGAGCGATCTCGACGACGGGGAGTGGGACGGCCAGCGCTCCCCAGGCATCTGGGGCGGTCGCAACGGTGACCTGTGGTTGCTTGCCTGCTCCGCCGACTCCTCCCACACGATCCGTGCCCAGGTCGAGTAGCGCACCGCCTGGAGGATCTGATCTGGAGTACGGACGCCGCTTGCGTAACTAACCCCTGATATACTCACCTGGTGCACGGGGACCAAGTACAGGTCCAGGCCGGAGACAAGACGGAAGGAGTTGGCACGGTGGGCTACGACGTGCGCGGCGTGATCGCCGGAACAGCGCTCGCGGAGGTCATCGCGGTCGAGTTCGGGCCCGGCACGCGCGCGGTCGGCCTGGAGCAGGGGTTCGCTCTCGTGCCCTACACCGGCACGGCCTACGACCACTTTCTGGGCCGCCACGGCGAACCGCTCCATCCGTTCGGCAGCCTCCGCGCCACCGTCGCCGCACTGCTGGCGGACGCGTCGCGCGGCGGACCGGTGGCATACGTGGAAGCCGACTATTTCGGAGGCACCGGTCAGCAGCACGCGGCCGTCTGGGATGGCGGGGTGCTGGCCTGGGGCCCGATGACCATCGTATTCCGGCAGAAGACTCCACCGCAGGGCACTGCGATCTCCCAGGCGCTGCGTCGACTCGGCGTCATCAGCCCCGACGAGTCGCAGGACGAGTTCGACGCCGTCGGCCTGCGGAGGCATCGACACCTTGAGGACTGGCTTCCCGAGATGGAAATCTATTGAGCATCGCCCTCTAGCTCGGTGCCCGAGGCCGTGCCGGAGCGCCGTACCAGGCCGCGCGGGGCGAGGACCGCGATGACGGTGAGCGCGACCGCCAGCGGAATCTCTGAGATCGCAGCGTAGAACACTGCCACGTCCAGTTCCGAACCGGCCAACGACGTCATGGTGTCGAACCAGGCGTCCAGCGCGAAGAGCATGGCGGAGGCGGCCGCGACCGGTGCGAGGTAGGGCGAGCGGCCGGGCAGCAGGAGCGCGGTACTCACCAGTCCGAGGCATTCGAGGATGTCGAGCCCGATCCAGGAGCTGTCCCAGTTCCGGACGGTCACGACCTCCTGAGGCGCCGACCCCATGATGAACATCCAGATCACGAGGGCCCCGGCCAGGATGAGGAAAACGCGCCGGATCCACCAGATCGTCCTTGTGCCGAACACGTCACACCGATCCCTCGTAGATGCCGCCCCTTCGACAAGCCCCTCGATCCTGATCGTACCCGAGGCAGGTCAAGTGTGCCGGAACGGCGGTCGGCGCCCGCATCAGCGCACTGACAATCGCACACAAAGCGCCTTGGATCCGATGGCGACTCATCCGGCGCTCGCTCGGCTCACGATCCGGCGCGGTTGTACGTCTCGCGAATGGCCAAAACCACCGAACCGCGAATGAGGCGGAACTCCTGTGGTATGACCTCTTATACCGTATAGCGCCACGCTCGAGTCGAGACGGCCTCGGTCGCCTCACGCAAGGACTGGCCGGAGCACCTGCGTTGCGACCGGTGCTGGCGTGGATTGCCGTGGAGGGGGCTCCGTGAACGGGACGTTGCGGTTGACCGTCACTATCGCCGCGAGCCTGCTGGGCTTGGCGGCGTGTCTCGGCGCGGCTTGGCTTGTGACGGCTTGGGACCTGTCGACTCGCGTGGCCGTAGGCACGTCAGCCGGCGTGATCGTCGGCGCCGTGATCGCGGTGTGGGGGGCTGACCGGGCGAAGGATCAAGATCATGCGGCGGAAGTCGGCGGCCACCAGGCCGGCGATCCGCGGAAGGACGGTGCCGCCTCGCTGGCCGGCGGCCATGACGCGCCAGCGCCTCTGTCACAGCAGCTCTCTGGGACCACGGGGTCGATCGTGGTCCAGTCCGGTGGTGACGTGCACTTCGGGAGCGCGCAGATTACCGTCAATCCTCCGCCCCCGGCCGCCGCACCCGGCACCATAACCGCCACGGTGACGGCCTTTCACGAGGACCCGCCACGTGGGGGCTGGCGCATGGCGGACGCCGTGCGGCACGAGGGCAGCATTCTCGGCGGCCGGCTGACGATCCGTCCGGCGCACCCGTACCTGGACCTGATGCGGTCAGGGGCGGTGCTCACGCATCTGGACCGGCGAGAGATGACGGGGCTGCGCCGGGCTCGGCCCGCGCAGCTCGACATCAAGCTCGTCAACAACACCGCCGAGACGGTTTTCGCGCACCAGGTGCGCTTGGACGTGGTTCGATCAGTGGACCGAGTTCAGAGCGTGCCGTTCGTTCGGGGCGCATCGGTGACGCTTGTGCCGCAGCCTGACGTGGGCTCTCCGATCTCATTCCTTCCCGTGCAGTTCGGGCTGCCCGACTTCACGCTTCGCTTTCATCTGGAGGCCCCTGGGCGGCCGGCCGCTCTCACGTCCGAGTACGCGTGGCAGGACGCGTACTCGCCGACCTCCCGTGCAGAAAGGCACCCGCTACTGCGCGCGCTCGACGAGGCCGGTGCCCGGCCCGTAAAAGACGAAGAGCGTGCTCGCCGAAGCTACAGGTCCGTGGTGGGGCGGGAGCCCGATCTCGAGGCGTCACCGTATGGGGCAACGCCTTTGTTTCACGATGCCGTTTGGGATGTGGGGCCGTTCAAAGATCATCGAGCATTGATGGTGGGCGTGGTGGAGTATGCGGAGCCGATCCTCTATGAGGACGGGCTGAACGGCGGGCACAGATTCGCGGCTCCGATCAACCTCGAGGTCAGATATCCCCGACCACCGGCCGTCGGCGCCGCTCTGCACCGGAGCGCGGAGTATCAGGCCCCGACTTTGCGGCGCAGCGGCACCGACTACACGGTGGAGGTACCGTCTCACACGTCCTGTCGCCGGGAGAGGCGGACCGATTGCTGGTATCGCTGCCTGCGGAGGCGGCATCCACCCACGACTTCCATGTCACGCTGCTGTGCAGCAGCGGAAGCGTGGACTGCGGAGACGTGCACCTGGAAACCTGGGTCGACGGCAGCTTCTAGTGGCTCGCAACAGAGCTTTGGTTCGCTTGACCTGCGAGAAAGTGATGTCCATCAGCCTCCGCTGATCCTACCGGAGGTGCGAAACAGCCGAGAGCAACGGTCACGTGATCTCGGGCTTGTCGGGCTCGTCGAGAGCGGCCACTGTCAGACCCGGCGGCCAAGCTTTCGACTATGGACGGAATCGGAACTCGGCCGCCGCGCGACCGCCACGATCTGCACGCTGTACTACGCACCGGCTTCGACCTGATCAGAGGTGCGGCTCCGGGGCTGCGATACCGGCTCGTCGGCACGGCGGCGGCCTGCCTTCAAGGCGTCGACCTGCCGGTGGGGGACGTCGACATCCTCGTCGCGCGCCGTCAGGACGTCGACGCCGTGGCCGAAGCCCTGGCGCACTGGCCGTGCCTGACCGCTCCACAACGGCTCGCCGCAGCTCCGCAGTACTTCGCCGAGTACAGCCTCGACGGCGTCCGCTTCGGCGTCAGTACTGTTGGCGGGCCTGGTCTCCGGCAGTTGGAGGTGTAGTGGCGCCTCGCGGCATCAGGGTATCGAGGAATGCGTTGCCGTAGATTCCGTCGGGGTCCAGGGCCTCGTACGTCGCGAGCGCGGCGGTCCAGCCGTCGGCGGCGGGGCGGCCGTCTTGGACTGAGTTCGGGATGGTTGTGCCCAGGAACCTGGGATCGGTCCAGGCGCCGTCGGGGGTGTAGGCCCAGCCCTTGGACCATTCGGGGCGCAGGCGGGCGGTCGTGTCGTTGAACTCGGTGAGGAGGAAGTGTTCGAGGCCTGCGTAGAACTCGATCGAGTCGGGGGTGCCGGGGAGGGTGAGCACGTCGAGCCAGACCGCTGTGTCGAAGGCTGCGTCGGGATCTGGGCGGACGGCCGAGAGCAGGGGCTCGCGCGCGCCTGGGATCAGGCAGTCGGCGGGATCGTCGAGTCCGGTGACGCGGACCTCCCAGGGGCCGTTCACCGGGAAGCGGCCGTCGTCCTGGTACGCGGCGAGTGTGGTGCTCACGTAGGTGTAGACCCTGGAGAGGACTTCCTGGATGTTCGCGCGCCGCGTGATGACGGCGTATCCGTTGGCCGTCACGCGCAGCGTCGACGGGCGCACGTACAGCAGCGTGTTCTTCGACCAGCCCCACAGATCGGCGCTCGCCGTGGCGGCGAGGCCCGCCGTGACGGTCTCGGCGGCGACGGCCGTGTACGCGGGGGTGAGCCAGGTCGCGCCCTCAATGATGGCCTTCAGCAGGTCGGACGCGGCCTGCGGGATCTCGTCCGAGAAGGGGTAGTTGTAGGGCTGGTCCGTCTCGCGGGAGGTGACGGGCCGGTGCGGGGCGACGCTCCACAGTTTGAGCCACGGCGCGTCGGTGTAGGGGAACCAGATCGTCTCGACCCGGCCGCAGGACTCGACGAACGCGGCGAAGCTCTCCGGGCCTGCCGAGTCCGGCGGTGCGAAGAGCCGATCGGCGCTCACGTCGGTGCGGCTGACGCAGCGCAGCCGCTGGTTCGGTGCGACCCGCAGCGTGGCCGAGAGGATCAAGGCCCTGCCGAGGTGGACGAGCAGCGCGCCCGCCTCGGCCTCGGCGCGGGTGAACGTGCGGGCCGCGTACGCCTGCTGCGAGGGGTCCCAGACCACGGCGGTCAGCTCGGTGACGAGGTTGCTCACCGACCCGAACGTCTGCCCCGGCACCGCGCCTTCGCCGTCCACGGGGACGACGGTGCCGTGCCCGTCGATCGCCAACACGCCGCCCAGCGTCAGATCGCCGGGGGCGGGAGAGGCGGCCAGTCCGTAGCCGTGCTCCTCGAGCCGGGAGAGCAGGGTCTCCATGGTGACGCCGGCCTGCGCGGTCACCAGCGCACCCTGCTCGTCCGCGCCGACCTCGACGCCGTCCAGATACCGCGTCAGATCCACGAGCACGCAGTCGGCGCCGGAACCGTCGGTGATGGTCAACGGGGACCAGCCGTGCCGCATGCCGACGGCCCGGACCCGCAGCCCTCGGGCCCGCGCCCAGCCCACCACCGCGACGACCTGCTCGGCCGAGCGCGGCGCGCAGGTCGTCACCGCGTCGGCGCGGATCTCCCCTGACCAGTTTCGGTACACCTGGACGTAGGTCTCCACGCCCGGGGGCACGTCGGCGGCGGCGTCGGCCGGGATCCGGTAGGCGGCCTGCCAGCCGACCGAGGCCAGGCCGACGGCGGCCGCGCGCAGCAGGGCGCGGCGGGGCAGCGGAGCCGAAAAGTGAGGGTTCTGCGATGTGGGCATGGCTCAAGCCTCACCGGAACCCGGAGCTCACACGACCCCGCCTCGCCTGATTTCACACGAACGAGTGAGCACGAGCCGCGGCGAGAGTCAGCCGACGTGGGCGCGGGCGGACTGGTCGCGCCCGGCCAGGAGCCAGCCGCCGATGGCCGCGGCGGCGGGCAGGGCCAGCAGGACCAGGAGCAGGTCCGTGATGGGGGCCTGGCTCAGACGCACGGCCAGGTCTCCGTCGAAGAAGGTGGCGGTGTCGATGTAGGCGATGGCTGTTCCCGAGACCGCGGCGAGCAGGCCGATGGTCCCGGCGGTGACGGCGGTGAGGTTGCGGGCGAGCCGACGGCGGCCGCCGGTGGCCGTCAGGATCCGCAGGTCCCCCGCCGCCTCCGCGCGGATCAGGCCGACGGTCATCGCGAGCACGCCGAGGGCGAGCAGGATTCCGGCGCCGGTCGCGTCGTCGCGGACCTGGGCCAGGGACGGGGCGTCGCTGCGGATTTCCACCTTCATGCCGGCCGCGAGCGCCAACTGTCGCGCGGTGTTGATCTGTAGGGGCGTCAGCGGCTTCGGGGCCTGGATCAGCCATGCGTCCGTCGGGTCAACCAGCAGGCCGAGCCGGTGCACGGCGTATTCGGTCACCATGAGGTTCGGATCCGAGGTGTCGGTGGGCAGCGCGGCGAGGGTCTGGATCTCCGGGTCGGGCTGGTCGTTCGTCACGGCGTTCGGGCTCTGATTTTGCAGGTCGCCGTAGAGCAGGCTCAGACCCGACGAACCCTGCAGGCCGGGCCGCGAGGTGAGCAGCAACGCGGTGGAGTCGGTCGAACTCGGCTCGATGCCGTACTGTTCGAGCACCGCCGGGGTGGCCAGGTAGATGCTGGTGGAGTTGCCGGTCGTCTTCTGCGGGGTCTTGCGGATCAGGTCTGCCACGACCGGTTGCAGCGGCAGTACGTCAGCGCTCTGCAGCGTGTGGGCGATCGCGTCGACGTGCGGCTCGAGGGCGGGCACGTCCGCCGCGGTCGGGACCTGGCCCGGCCCGCGCCCGGTGCCGGGACCGGCGCCCGGGGCATAGAGGACCAGCTGGTTCGACGGCAGGTTGGGGCCGAAGTAGTCGACCGGGTCGTTGTAGCGCCCTGTGGTGATCAGGATGACGAGCATGGCGATCAGCACGGCCAGGCTGCCGGCCGCGAGCGCTGCGGCGGAGCGGGCCCGGTAGCGGGACAGGTCCCGCAGCGCCAGCCGGGCCGCGACGGGCAGGTACCGGGCCGGGCCGCCCAGCCGGGCGACGAGGACCGGGGCGAGCAGCGCGAGCCCGAGGGCGCTCAGGAGAAGACCGCCGAGCTGCATGAAGACGGCCTTCCCGCCCTGCGCGCCCCAGCCGCCGGAAAGGCCGAGCAGGATGGGTCCGGCCGCGGTCAACGCGATGGCGGGCGCGGCGGTGCGGTACGCCGGGGCGGCGGGTGCGGGCCGCCCGGACAATGCCGCGACCACGGGCATCCGCGCCACCGCGCGGGCCGGCTGCCGGGAGGCGAGAGTGGCGCTGACCATCGCGAGCGGGGTCGCGGCGATGACCAGCCACCACGGCAGCTGCGTCCACAACACGCGATGCCCGGCGTCGGCCGAGTAGCCCGGCGCGTAGGCGATCCATCCGCCGAGCCCGATCGCCGTGCCGACCAGTGCGCCGACGGCACCGACGATCGCGCCGTTGCAGAGCATGACGAGCTTGACGTCGCGGTCGGTCGCTCCCATCGCGGTGAGCATGCCGAGGGCCCGTTGCCGACGCCGGGCCAACGCGGCGAAGCCGGCGGTCGCGACCAGGCCGGTGAACGTCAGCGCCAGGACGGCGACCGTGAACACGATGAGCGCGGGGCTGAGTCCGTCGGAGCTTCCCGGGCTGCTCGCCGCGGTTCCGTCGGGGAGGGCGGCCGCGGCGAGGGCGGCCGGGGTCGCGTCGAAGAGGGCTGTGACGGTGTCCGGAGTGGTGAGCTGTCCCGGGGCGAGCAGGGCGAACTCGTCGACCAGGTTCAGCGGATCCTCGACCAGGCCGGTGACGCGGAGGCCGCGACCGCCGTCCCGCCAGACGCCGCCGAGCCGCACACCGAACGTCGAAGCCAGCGACTCGGTCATGGCGACCTGGCCTGCGCCGGTCGGATAGGCGCCGGAGAGCAGGGCGAGCATGGGCGCGCCGTAGCCCCCGAGCGGATCCTGGGTACGCAGTTGCGCATCCTGACTCAGTCCGGTGGCAAGGGTCTGATTCTCGATCGCGTCGACGGTGCCGAAGCGGGCGCGCAGGGCGGCGAGGTCGGCGGACAGGTGCGGATCGGTGCCCGGCAGCGTCACGAGGTGCTGCGCGCTGCCGAAGCCCGCGTCGGCCGGCGGCGAGGCGTTGACGGCGATCGCCGCGCCCAAGACCGTCCCGGCGACCGCGACGGTGATCAATGCGAGCACGAGGATCTGCTGGCGCCACTCGCGGCGCACCAGCCGCCAAGCCCACCGCAGCACGGCGCGCCGAGCCGGGTTCCGAGCGCCGCGCGGCTCGTCGGGCAGGACGTGGGCGGCCGGAGCGGGGCCTTCCGCAGAAGCCTGGGAAGCCCGACGGGGCTGGGTGCCGCGCCACAGGTCCTGGCGGCCCACGCGCCGTGCCAACCGGAAGTAGAGGCCGATCGCCGCGCCGATCAGCAGGTTCTGCGCGGCGCTCTGGATGCGCGGGTACCCGACGGTGATGTCCAGGCCCAGCATCGCGACCGTGAGCAGTCCGACCCTGATCCAGCCGACCTGCTGCCAGGGCTCGGGGCCCTTGCCCCGGCCGGGCGCACGCAGCAGGGCATACCAGCCGAGGGCGCCCCCGAGCGCGAGAATCAACAGAGACAACGGGTCCGTCACGATGCGTCCTTCGCGTGGCTGAGCACTGATTCCGACTCGACGCGCCCGTCCTTGAGCCGGACGACGCGGTGCGCGAACGAGGCCAGGTGCTCGTCGTGCGTGACGACGAGCGCGCCGACGCCGCGGGCACACGCGTCGAGCAGCAGCCGCATCACGGCCTGCCCGTTCTCGGAGTCGAGGGCGCCGGAGGGCTCGTCGGCCAGCAGCAGACGGCGTTCGCCGACCACCGCGCGGGCGATCGCGACCCGCTGCCGCTCGCCGCCGGACAGCTCGTCGGGGAAGTGGGCGGCCCGGGCGGCAAGTCCCAGCCGTTCGAGGGATTCCATTCCGACGGCACGGGCCCGGCGCGCCGGAACGCCGTCGAGTTCGAGCGGCAGTGACACGTTCTCCGCCGCGCTCAGGCCCGGCAGCAGGTTGTAGTCCTGAAAGACGAAGCCGATGGTGCGCCGGCGCAGGGCGGCCTTGGCGTTGCGCGACATCGAGGACAGCGCCCGGCCCTCGACCAGGACCTCTCCCCCGCTCGGCGCCTCGAGGCTGCCCGCGATGGTCAGCAGCGTGCTCTTGCCCGAGCCGCTCGGTCCCATCACCGCCACCAGCGTGCCGGCCTCGAGGCTGAGGTCGACCTCGCGCAGCGCGTGGACTTCGGCGGCCGCGGTCCCGTAGCGTTTGGAGACGCGCCGCAGTTCAAGCAGGTGCCCCGCCGGGGGGCGCGCTTCTGGCATCACAGAGTCCTTTGATAGTCGTGAAGGCAGTCGGTGCGGGCAGTGGGTACGCGCGGTGGACTCAGCATGCGTGGCCGGGGGCACGCGCCACATCGGCGCCGGGATAGATCCCTGCGGCGACGCCGTTCTCCAACCACGGGCGGAGCCGGCTATGCCCAGGGGTAGAGGACGGCGCGGACGAGTCAACGTACGATCGTGTGGTGAGCGAGGAATACGGGACGGCCCCCACCCTGGCGGCCCTGCGCAGGGCGCGCGCGGCGCAGGACTCGGCGCTGCGCTGGATGAGGCTGCTCGGGCCGGCGCTGGCCGGCGGGGTCACGCTCTCGGTTCTGCGTGCCGAGCCCTCCGTCGGGTCGTCCGGCCGGGGCCTGGTGGTGTCCCTCACGCTGGCCGCCTTCGCCGGCGGCTCCTACGGCACGCACGTGGCGACGCGCGGTTCCTGGCGGCATACCGCGTGCGCGGTGCTCCTCGTCGCCGGCGCGGTGAGCCTGGTCTGGGCACAGGGCGGCCGCACCGGATTCTTCGCGCTCTTCACGGCGATCGTGCTGCTGGTGCGGAAGATGCCGACCCGGCTGGCCGTCGCCCTGTCCACGATCACCTTGCTCATGCTGGTGTTGGCCTCCATCACCAGCAGCCACCTCTCCCCGTTCTCGGCGCTGGTGGTCGTCGCGGCGATCGGCTGCTACTGCCTGATCACGCTGCTGGCTGAACGGTTGCGGCTGGCGAACCTGGAGGCGGAGCAGCTGCTGACGGAACTCGAGGGGACCCGGGCCGCCGAGGCCCGCGCGGCCGCCTTGGCCGAACGCCAGCACCTGGCCCGCGAGATGCACGACGTGCTGGCCCACTCCCTGTCCGGGCTGATGCTCCAACTCGAGGGCGCACGCCTGCTGGCCGCCTCGAACCCGACCGACCCCAGGCTGCCGGGTGCGCTCGAGCGGGCGCACCAGCTCGGCAAGACAGGGCTCGACGAAGCCCGTCGCGCGATCGGGATGCTCAGGGACGACGAGCTGCCGATCCCGGACCGGCTGCCCGATCTCACCCGCCGATTCGAGGAGGTCAGGGGCGTGCCGTGCCGGCTCACCGTCGACGGAGAGGCACTGGAGCTCGGCTCCGAGGCGCGCCTCGCGATCTACCGCGTCGCCCAGGAAGCCCTGACGAACATCGCCAAGCACGCGGAGGCGGAACGGGTCGAGGTGAGCTTGGACTACCGGCACGATGCCGTGGTGCTCACCGTGGAGGACTTCGCGGCGGAGCCGACTCGGTCGGACGAGGACGCGGCGGCCGGATCGGATGGCGAGGGCTACGGGTTGGCCGGGATGCGGGAGCGGGCCGAACTGCTCGGCGGCACGTTGACCGCCGGGGCGACGGCGAACGGGTTCCGGGTCCTGCTGGAGGTGCCCGCGTGACCGGGCCGGACGACGCCGCCCCGATCAGGGTCCTGATCGCCGACGACCAGCGCACGGTGCGCGAGGGGCTGAACCTGCTGCTCGGGCTGATGGACGGGATCGAGGTCGTGGGTGCGGCGAAGGACGGCGAGGAGGCGTTGACGTTGGCCGCGCAGGCACGCCCGGACATCGTCCTGATGGACCTGCGCATGCCGCACCGCGACGGCGTGGAGGCCACTCGCCTGCTGCGCGAGCGCGAGCCCGCGATCAAGGTCGTGGTACTGACGACGTACGCGGACGACCGCTCGGTGATCGACGCCCTGCGCGCCGGAGCACGCGGCTATCTGACGAAGGACGCGGGCGCCGAGGAGATCCATCTGGCGCTGCGTCAGGTGTACGACGACCGCTCGGTGATCGATCCGGCGGTGCAGCACCACGTGGTCGCCGCCATCGCCGCCCCGCCGGAGCCCGAACCGACCGCGACCGCGCCCGCGGCCGTACCGCGCCTGCCCGCCGGGCTCACGCCGAGGGAGGCGCAGGTGCTTGGGCTGATCGCCGCGGGACTTTCCAACGCCGAGATCGCCGCGCGCCTGGTGGTGAGCGAGGGCACGGTCAAGAGCCACATCAACCACCTGCTGACGAAGATCGGCGCGCGCGATCGGGCCCAAGCCGTCGGGTATGCCTACGAGCACGGTCTCGCCTTCCGCCCGGACCCGCCGCCCACACCGTGATCCCCAGGCCGAAGGAACACACCAGAGGAAGGAGACCGCCATGCCCGATCAGCCGACGCCGAAGCCAAGGCCGATGCCGCCGTACCGACCCGGAGACCCGCCCCCGTCCGAGGACGAGTGCGCCGGCGTCGACAGCGGCCCGTGCCGCTCGTTCGCGCCCATGGAAGCGCCGTGGGAGGACCGCTGCCGCAGGTGCGGCTACCCGCACCGCTGATCACCCGAACGTATGACAGCCCGTGAGATCCCGCGCCGTCCCGCTTATCGTTCGAACAGGGTGATCCGCTCCCCCGCCCGCCACGTACGTGCTCGAACCAGAAAGGCTTCTTCATGCCCGTCTCGAAGGCGCATGCCGAATGGAACGGCGACGTCCCGACCGGAACCGGCCGGTTCACCGCCGGGGACGGCATCGAGGGCGGGGTGACGTACAAGTCCCGGTTCGAGGGCGGGCCGGGGTCCAACCCCGAGCAGCTGATCGCCGCGGCGCACGCCACCTGCTTCTCGATGGCGCTGAGCAACGCGCTCACCGAGGCGGGCTTCACGCCGCAGAGCATCGAGACCGACGCGGCCGTGACACTCCGGCCGGTCGACGGCGCCCCCACGATCACGAAGATCGAGCTCACCACCGTGGGCACCGTGCCCGGCCTGGACGAGGCGCGGTTCGGCGAGATCGCCGCGCAGGCCAAGGCGAACTGCCCGGTCAGCCGCGCCCTGGCCGCAGTACCCGAGGTCAGCCTGACCGCGAGCCTGAAGGCCTGACCTGGACGACGGGGGGAACGCACGGCCGGGCCTCGGTCACTGCTCGCCACAGGCCGCAACAGCCAGTTACAGCCCATGACGATCCGCCGGACCTGCCCACCCGTACGGTGCACTACGATGATCGCCATGGCCGAGTTCACGATCAGCCCCGTACCGGACGGCACGTCGGATCCCGGACTCGACGCGCTGATCCACGCGATGTTCCTGGAAGTGTGCGCGCGCTATCCCGACCGGGTCTTCGACGAGCAGCAGTGGCGCTCGGAGGCCGGAGACCAGGCGCTCTACCTCGGGGCGCGGGTCGAGGGCAGCGTCATGGGATGCTGCGCGGTCCAGGCGAATCCGGGCAGCGGGCGTGCGGGCATGGAGCTCAAGCGCATGTACATCGCACCCGGCGCACGCGGCTCTGGCCTCGCCGACGCGTTGCTGCGCGCGGCCGAGCAGACGGCCTCGAGCCTGGGCGCCGATGAGCTCTACCTACAGACCGGCAACGGCCAGCCGGAGGCCATGCGGGTCTACGAGCGCAACGGCTACACGCCGATCCCGGCCTACGGGCACTACCGCGGAGACGCGATCTCGTGCTGCTACGCGAAGAGCCTGAGCGAGCCGGCCGCGGCCGAGAACGTGCCCGCCACCGCTGAGCCCGCCCGCTGACACCGCACCGGAATCCGGTCTTCACTGCGCCAACGGAGACTCCGGGTCCCAACGGCTCTTGAGCATCAGCGTCGTGATTCTCCTGCCGGTGGCCTGGTCGAGGGAGCCCTCCGTCCGCTGCCCCAACAGCCGCGTCAACTCGGCTCCGTGCAGATCCACCGTGGCCTCGATGAGGTCGGCGAGGTTGCCTGCGGCGACGCGCCCGCGCTCGACTCCGGCGACGGCGGCGCCGGCGCCGATGAGCAGTGCGGGCCACCACCACACGCCCAGGATCAGGTAGAACCCGGCCCACGCGGTGAGCCGGGCGCTCGCGCCGAACGCGTCACCCGCGCCGGCGAGTTCGGCTCTGACCGTGTCCGGGACGCTGAGCCACAGCCGCGGCCAAGCGGCCGACAGATCGAGGCCGTAGGTGCGCTCGACGCGTACCTGGCCGGCCCGGAGCCGGTCGCCGATCCAGGTCGGGCGGCCGGGCTCGATCAGGCAGATCCGGTCCGCCTCGGCGATGGCCGCCCGCACGGTGGCCGGATCGATCGAGCTGTCCGCCACGGCTTTGAACCGCGCCGAACGCTGCCGGCGCCGGTCGGTGAGCCACCGGCCGGGCGGGTGCTCGCCGGACGCGGTCCAGACGATCTCGACCAGCCGCCCGCCGGCCGCGGCGACGAGCCCGAGGGCCAGCGAGGCCGCGAGCACGGCGGCGGCGATCAGCGCCGCGCCGCCCGCGGCCCGCAGCGACGGGCCGGCCGCCCAGGCCTCGATGTCGCGGCTCAGTTCGCCGTAGTCGAGGGCGCGGCGCTGGCCGAGCACGGCCGCGGCGGTGGCCGCGGCGAGATAGAGCAGTCCGGGAACGGCGAGCAGCGCCGCCCACCGATCGGCGAGTTTCGCTCCGACCTCCGCCAGGAACCCGGCCATCACGGGAACGGTCCGGCCGACAGCGGCTCCCCGGCCGCGGCGCACTCCGGCGCCTGCTGGCCCGGCCGCACCCGCCCGCGCCCGGAACACCAGCCGCGCGGACACGTCCACCACCGTGCCCCCGCGCCCCGGTCCGGTTCGGAACCCGGCAGCGGCCCCGGATACGTCCGGTCCTGTGACGGGTAGAGGCCCTGCCCCTCGACCTGCCGAAGCATCGCGTCGAGGGCGTCGAGATCGGCTTCGAGACCCGGGCCGAGCGCCCCGGCCCGCAGGGCCTTGTCCGCGCGCCGGAACTGCGCCCCCAGGCCCTGTTCGCGCGCGAGCTCGGACAGAGCCGTGTCGTCCAGTTCACGGCAGAAGGCAGCGGCTTTCGCCGCCGGTTGCATTGCCATACGGCCTCGTATCCCCTCCCCTGGCGAGGCTCGACCCGGCCGTGCGCCCGCCGGTGTCTCAGGGTAGGACATTCCATCCGGCCGTGAGCCGAAAACGCCTGCCTCATCCGGGTTCGGGGTCCACTATGGGAAGCAGAGGCCGAGCAAGGGGGAGACGCAGTGCGCGAGCAGTGGCTTGCGGCGTTGGCCGCACACGTGCACCGGCTGGAGCAGCAGCTGAACCCGGACGTCGCGCTGGACCCGGGGATGCTGGAGACGGCGCGGCGGCTGTACGAGGTCCTCGGCGACGACGAGGGCGATCTGACGGCATGGCACACGCTCGGCATGTACTACGTGCACCGCCAGTTCGGGCACGTCACCAGGGACGAGCGAGTCTCCTCCGAAGAACTCGACCTCGTCGAGGAGTGCCTCGGCCGGTGTTTCGCCGCCGGTCTGGACGTGCCCGACTACATGCTCTCGATCGCCGCGGCCGGCGCGGCGGACCCGGCCCGGCGCATGATGGCCGCGGCGATGCGGTATCCGGATGCCGAGCCGCTGACCGAGGTCGCCCGGCTCTGGCAGCGCATCATCGCGGCGGTCGGGGTAGACGAGCCGGCGCGTCCGACCTATCTGCTGAATCTCAGCGCCGCGCTGGCTTTGCGCTTCGAGCGCACGCAGGAACTCGCGGACCTGGACGCCGCCGTCACGATCGGCCGGCAGGGCTGGGAGACCGCGGCGGACGACGACGAGAACCTCGCCGTCATGGCGAACCACGTGGGTAACGCGCTGTGCGTGCGTTTCGACCACATCGGCGTCATCGCGGACCTGGACGGCGCGATCGGCGTGTTCGACCGGGCCCTGCGGGTGATCGCGCGGACGGACCCGGAACGTCCCGACCTGCTGTCCCTGCAAAGCGGCGCGCTGGCCGCCAGGTTCGGCCAGACCGGGAACCGCGCCGATCTGGAACGGGCCATGGCCGCCGGGCGGGAGGCGGTCGAGGGCTCCGCACCCGACAGCGCGGACCTGACTTCCATTCTGCTGCGCTTCGGCGAGGTGGCGCGGCGCGGCTTCGAGCAGACGCAGGACACCGCGAGCCTCGAGGCGGCTATCGACGCATACCGCTCGGCGCTCGATCGAACGCGCGGCCCCGAGGACGATTCACTGCGTGCGCAGTGCCTCTCCTGCCTCGGGAACGTCCTGCTGAACCGATACCTGATGAGTGCTCAGGCCGAGGATCTGGAGCTCGCCGAGCGGACCGGCCGCGAGGCCGTGGCGCTGGCGGCCGAGTCCGACCCCGCGCGCGGCATATACCTGAACAACCTCGGTGTCACGCTGAAGACCCACACGGACCGGGGCGGGAGCCTGGCGCAGGTGCAGGAGGTGATCGCGGTGTTCGAGGAGTCGCTCGCCGTGCTGCCGGACGGCAGCCCGATCCGCGGTCTGTGCCTGGCGAATCTGGGCAGTGCGAACTGGGACCGGTTCATGCGGACCCGTGAGGCGGAGGATCTCGAGGCGGCGATCGCGCTGACCCGTCAGGCCCTTGCGACACTTCCGGACGGCTCCCCGGCCCGGGCGAACGTCTGGGAGGTCCGCGCCGCCGCGTTCTCGGAGCGCCACTCCCGCACCCGGGATGCCGCGGACCTCGACGAGGCGCTCTCGGCCGGCCGGCAGGCGGTCGCGATGCTCCCGGAGGGGCACGCCTTCCGGGCGCGTACGCTGCGCATCCTCGGCGGGGTGCTGCTCGACGGGTACGGGGACATACGTGACGCCGCACTGCTCGACGAAGCCGTGGCGGTGAGCCGGCAGGCGTCCGAGGCTGCGCTGGACGGATCTCTCGAGCAGCTGCTGACCTGGCAGAATCTGGCCGCGGCGGTCGGGGACCGGTTCCACCGGGACGGCACCGCCGCCGACCTCCACGAGGCGGTCGGGCTTTTCCGGCGGGCCGCCGAGGCGTCCGACGGCGGTGCGGCCGACAACGGGAA
>NZ_JAGSOG010000101.1 GCF_018139695.1 Actinospica durhamensis
CGCCCGCCCAAACCCCGCCTGCGAAGCGAGTCGCGTATGACCGCCAACTCACGCACCCACTCCGACGAGGCCGCCACCCGCGCCGACGCCCTGGTGCTGTTCGGCATCACCGGTGACCTCGCCAAGAAGATGCTGCTGCCCGCGCTCTACGAACTCGTCCGAGGACGCGAGCTCGACATCCCCATCGTCGGTGTCACCCGCGGCGGTTGGACGATCGAGCGGCTGCGCGAACACGCCCGCGAGGCCGTGGCGGCACACGCGGAGCCCGACGAGGACGCCTTCGAGCGCTTCGCCGGCCTGCTTCGGCTGGCCACCGTCGACTACGACCGGGCGGAGACCTTCGCCTCCATCGCCGAGCAGACTCCCGGGGCCCGCTTCCGTACCCACTACCTCGCGCTGCCGCCCTCCGGCTACGCGCAAGCCGCGTCCTGCCTGGCCGAGGCGGGGCTGGCCGACGAGGCCCGGCTGATCGTGGAGAAGCCCTTCGGCCACGACCTCGACTCGGCCCGAGCCCTTCAGGCGCGGCTCACCGAATACTTCCCGGAGGAGCGGCTGCGCCGGGTGGACCACTATCTCGGCAAGGACGCCATCGAAGACCTGCTCACCATCCGCTTCGCCAACACGATGCTGAGCGAACTGCTCCACCGCCACCACGTACGCAGCGTCCAGATCACCATGGCGGAGGCTTTCGACGTCGCGGACCGCGGCGGCTTCTACGACGGCACCGGCGCGCTGCGCGACGTCGTGCAGAACCACCTGCTCCAGATGCTCGCCTACCTCGTCATGGAAGCCCCGCGCACAGGCGCCGCCGCGGACATCCTGGACGAGCGCGCCCGCGCCCTGCGAGCCGTGCGCACGGTCCGCCCGGAGGACTACGTGCGGGGCCAGTACGACGGCTACACAGACGTGCGCGGCGTCGCGCCGGGATCGAACACGGAGACGTACGCCGCGCTGCGCACCTACGTCGACACCGACCGCTGGGCGGGCGTGCCCTTCACCGTGCGGTCGGGCAAGACGCTGAGCGCCACGGCCACCGAGATCGTCGCCGAACTGCACCGGGCGCCCTTCGGCTACTTCCACACCGCTTGCGCCCAGGAAGCGAGCCCCAACCTCATCCGCTTCCGCATCAGCCCCGAAGCGGGCGTCACCTTCGATCTGGTGGCCCAGCACGAAGGCGACGCCGAGACGGTCGAACCGGTCGCGGCCCGCCTGGACTTCACCCATCTGACCGGCAGCGGGACGGTCGCCTACGAGCGCATCCTCGCCGACGCCGTCAGCGGCGACCCGCGCCGTTTCACCCGGATGGACATGGTCGAGGACTCCTGGCGCATCCTGGCCGAGGTGCTGGACTCCCCGGTGAAGCCGGCCGTGTACGCCAGGGGCGGCTGGGGGCCGGCCGAAGCCGAGCGCCTGACCGAGGGCGGCTGGCACCGTCCCGCCCAGGAGCAGCAGTCCTGACCGATCGCGCCCGTCCGCACTGGCGGATCGAGCCGATCGAGCCGGTGGGACGGGCCTGACGCCGACTTCGGCACCCGGGTCGGCCCGCTCCCCGTCAGAGCGCGACGGGAGGGGCGGACCTGCAGGTCAGGCCGAGGCTGGCCAGCGCCCTCGACACGTCCGCGCTCGTGAAATCGCGCCGATCCTGGCCGGTCACCGCCGCGCCGATCTGCATGACGGGATACCAGCGTCCGCCCACCTGCGCGCACGCTCCGCGCAACGGCTCAGGTTCGGCGCCGCGCATGGCTGCCTCCACCTGCGGTGCTTCCAGGTAGAAGGGTTGACCGGCGATCATGCAGCGCATCGTGCCTCGCAAGGGATCGGGGAGCGACGCCGGGCGCGGATCGACCGGGCTCGCCTGCCCACCTCCACCTTATGCCCACGAGAGCGGTTGTCATCGGCACCGACCGGATCGAGAGCCCACGGGGTGAGATGGATATCAGTGAGGTTGCATCCCTTATCCCGGGTGGCGCCGCCGCACATTCATGCCAGAGCATTGATTTATGAGCATATGAGCCGAAGGTTGCCTATGTCTTTCGAAATAATGTGGACGTCTACCAGGTAAATGAATTCAGCTTCGTTCACGTACGCCGTGATCGTAGCCGGATCCCGTCAGGTCCGAACCTGGAAGGGCTGATGAGAGGGCAGTCCGTCCCGTTCGGCATATTATCCTCAACCCCGGCGGAGTCCTGCCCGCTCCGGCGGCGGCAGCACCCGTACGGCCGGCCCGGGGGAATCAGGGCCCGTCGTCTCTGCGATTGTCTCCGCGGGTGAGAACGAGCCCGGACTGCGAGCTTGCGTCCGGCGCGCCGGTCCTGCGCCGTCTCGGGGCGGGATGCTCGGCGGGGCGCGGCCACTGACGCGTCGTCAGGGTCACCGTGGCACGGGCCTGCCACGGGGTTGTTGCCCGGACGTTCCGAAGTCTTGACACGGATGCCGCGCGGTTGTTCACTTCCGCCTTGGAGAGCGCTCTCCAGGATCCGCAGAGATCAACTCGACCCACCGCACCACAGCCCTCGTGCCGCGACCACTTCAGCGCACCCGCAGGCTGCTGAGCACACCGCACCACGGCATCGCACAGCTCGACATCGCACAGCACGGCAGCGCGACGCAAGCTCCTGCGTTACCCACGCGGCCAGTCGGTTCACCGTGCCGAAGTACCGAAACGCGCAGGCATCGCGGCGTCATCGCGGCGCCCGCGCGCCCCGAGCACGGCAAAGCACCGAGGTCCGGGCCGTCCGACCCGGACACCCCCGTTCAGCCGAAAGGTAAGAACAGACAGCATGTCCAGATACTCCTGGCCCACCGGCGCGCGACGCGGCGCGTCCACCGGGTCGAGCACGCCTCCGAGCACTCCGTCCCCGGCGCGTCCGCACACGCTACGCCGCGGGGTGACCGCCGCGACCGCGACCGGAGCCCTGCTGGCCGGACTGGTGGTCGCCGTCTCCGGCACCGCCCAGGCGGCCGAGACGGCGCTGAGCGAGACCGGCTGGGTCGCCTCCGCGAACACCAATTCCGCTGCCGCCGACGCCCCGCAGAACGCCATCTCCGGCGACACCGGCGCCCGGTTCAGCTCCGACGCCGACCAGGCCGCCGGAATGTACTGGCAGGTCAACATGGGTTCGGCCCAGACCTTCAACCAGATCGTGATGGACTCGGGCGGCTACGGCGGCGACTACGCGCACGGCTACGAGGTCGAGGTGTCGAGCAACGGCACCAGCTGGACCGTCGTGGACACCGCGACGGCCTCCGCCAACCCGGTGACCGCGAGCTTCGCCAACCAGACGGCCCAGTACATCCGGGTCCAGCTGACCGCGGCGGTCAGCACCAACTGGTGGTCGATGGTGAACTTCACCGTCTACAACGGCGGCGGCTCGAGCTCCTCGCCGTCCCCGTCCGCCTCGGCTTCGGCTTCGGCCTCGGCTTCGCCCTCCGCCTCGCCCTCGGCCTCCCCGACTTCGACGGGGACCCCGCCGGCCACCGGCGGCAGCTTCGGGTCGAACGTGTACGTGTTCACCCCGAGCATGTCGCTCTCCTCGATCCAGAGCACGCTCAACTCGCTCGGCACGCAGCAGAACCCGAACCAGTTCGGCACCCAGCGCTACGCGCTGCTGTTCGAGCCGGGCACCTACGGCACCTCCGCCACGCCGCTCGACTTCCAGGTCGGCTACTACGAGGAGATCGCCGGCCTCGGCCAGAACCCCGGCCAGGTGGTCATCAACGGCACGATCGACTCCTACAACCAGTGCCCCGGCGGCGTGCAGACCAACTGCAACGCCACCGACAACTTCTGGCGCTCGGTCAGCAACCTGACCATCAACGTCGCCGGGCTGACCGGCTGCTTCTCCGGCGAGGAGGTCTGGGCCTCGTCCCAGGACTCGCCGCTGCGCCGGGTTCAGGTCAACGGCAACACGACGCTGATGGACTACTGCGACGGCTCGCCGGACTACGCCTCGGGCGGCTTCATCGCCGACTCGAACTTCAGCGGCACGGTCACCAACGGCTCGCAGCAGCAGTACGTGGACCGCGACGGCAGCGTCGGCTCGTGGAGCAACGCGGTCTGGAACCAGGTCTTCGCGGGCGTGAGCGGCGCTCCGGCGCAGAGCTTCGCGTCGAACTCGGGTGACTCGGGCGGCCCCAACTCCTACACCACGCTCTCGAGCGCGCCGGTGACCGAGGAGGAGCCCTACCTGTACCAGAACTCCTCCGGCGCCTACAACGTGTTCGTGCCCGGCGTGCGCACCAACTCCTCCGGCGCGAGCTGGACCGAGAACGGCGCCAACACCGCCGGCAGCTCGCTGTCGATCAACACCTTCTACGTGGTGAACGCCTCCAGCACGATCAGCCAGATCAACGCCGCGCTCGTGGCCGGCGACAACCTGCTGTTCACCCCGGGCGTCTACACCTACAACCAGACCATCCAGGTCACCCACGCCAACACCAAGATCATCGGCCTCGGCTTCGCCACCCTGATCCCGGGCGCGGGCAACACCACCATGTCGATCGCGGACGTGGCCGGCGTGAACGTCTCCGGGCTCATCTTCGACGCCGGACCCACCACCTCGCCGAGTCTGCTCACCGCGGGCGTGGCCGGCTCGGGCGCGAACAACGCCTCGAACCCGGACACCTTCGACGACCTGGCCTTCCGGGTCGGCGGCGAGGAGGCCGGCTCGGTGACCGACGCCTTCATCGACGACAGCAACAACTCGATCCTCGACGACGTGTGGTCCTGGCGGGCCGACCACGGCGCCGGCGCCGGGTGGACCAGCAACACCGCCACCACCGGCCTGACCGTGGGCGGCAACAACGTCACCGCGTACGGCCTGGCCGTCGAGCACTACCAGGGCGACGAGGTCGTGTGGTCCGGACAGGGCGGAGAGGTGGTCTTCTTCCAGAACGAGAACCCCTACGACGTCCCGTCGCAGTCCGCGTGGATGTCCAGCTCCACCCAGGACGGGTACCCCGCGTTCTACCTGCCGAACTCCGTGACCTCGTTCAAGGGCTACGGCATGGGTTCGTACTCGTACTTCGACCAGGGCGTGGCGATCGAGAACGCGATGGCCTTCCAGGCCCCGCAGACCTCGGGCATCTCGTTCAACGACATCTTCACCGTCTTCCTCAACGGCTCCGGCGGCATCCAGTCGGTGATCGACGGGACCGGCACGGCCGTCTCGTCGACCTTCGGCGGGCCGAGCGACGTGGTCAGCTTCAACTGATCGGCGCCAGAACCCGCAGTGGCGTGCGACGCGAGCGCAATCGCGTCGCACGCCACTGCGGCACGACTTACCGTGGAGAGGGCCTCAGCGCTTGGATACCTTGCTCATAGTGGAACATTCCATCGGGGTCGTACTTCGTCTTGACTTCCCGGAGCCTGGCGTAGTTCCCGCCGTAGTAGCGCGCCTGCCAGTCGGTCAGGTCGGGGTCGGGGAAGTTCTGGTAGCAGTGCGACGGCCCCGCCTCGCCCCAGACCCGCAGGTAGAAGTCGTCGAGCCACGCTTGGCACTTCGCGGCCGTGCTGGTGGGGTCCGCGAGGTCCGTGGAGTCGTTGTCCGCCCAGCTGGACTCGAGCGCCATGATGAACTGCGCCCGGCGGTGCCAGAACGCGGTGGCGGTGGGGTCCTTCTCGTTGATCTTCGCGCCCAGCGCGAACAGGGCGATCCCGGCGCCGTCGTCGTTGTGGCTGCCCGGCCAGCTCTGCACGTACCTGACGCAGGTGGCGATCCTCGCTTCATCCAGCACGTCGCGCTCGTCCACGATCGCCGACTTGCTTCCCCACTGATAGATCGGCGTCGTGGCGAAGGTGTAGTTGGTGGCGTCCCAGAAGTTCAGGTCCTGCGTCCCGGATTCGAAGTCGGCGACCAGGTCCGCCGGCAAGCCCCTGCTCTCGAGGAAGGCGATGAGCTCGCGCTTCGAGCCGTAGAACTCCCCGAGTGCGTTGCAGCGGGCGTTGCGCTTCGCCTCCGCCTGGTCGCGGCCGGCGGTGCCGATGCCGAAGCGCAGATGGAAGTCGGCCAGCCGGGGGTCGGACTGATCTCCCTCGAACAGCAGCCGGCGGAACGCGTCGTACACGGACCACGCCTTCGCGGCCAGGTCGGCCGCCTGCCACTTCAGGTCGAACACGCAGAACCGGTCGGGCACCGGGTGGGCCGCATAGGTGAAGTCGACGTGGATGCCGAAGTTGTTTCCGGCCCCGCCGCGGCAGGCCCAGAACAGGTCGCTGTGTTGATCGGCCGTGGCGACGACCTTCCCGTAGGCGGGGGTCACCACCGTGGTCGCCACCAGGGTGTCGCAGGTCAGTCCGTACTTGCGGTCGCTGAAGCCGATGCCGCCGCCCAAGGTGAGCCCGCCGAGCGCGACGGTCGGGCAGCGCCCGGTCGGCACCGCCCACTGCCGGCCGCGGAACGGGTTCGTGCGCAGGAACGGGTAGGCGTCGCCGTTGGTGGTGCCCGAGCCCGCCGTGAGCACGACGGTCCCGCCCGCTCCGTCCGCGAGCGCGGGCTGCTTGAGCTGATTGTCGCTCAGATCGACCAGCAGGGTGGGGCACGCGTCGCGCGGGTCCGTGGCGGAGTAGCCGGCGTAGTTGTGCCCGTTGGAGTAGGGGATGACCCGTACGCCGTTGGCACCGGCCCAGGCGACCGCGATCTCCACGCCGGTCGCGCCGCGGTCGCCGTCGATGTCCCGCGGAGCGAGGATGCGAAGAGGCCGGTTGTCGATGTACACGTGGTTCCTCGGCACGCCCAGCGTTCCGAACAGGCGTTCCGCCGGCTCGAACAGCCGGCCCGCGCCGGCCTCGTCGAGCAGTTCGGCCAGCTTGTCCCAGGGTGTCGAGACGCCTTCGCCGACGGCGGCCCGGGCTTCGGGGACGGTCACCAGCACGGGCACCCCGGCGGCGGCCAGCCCGGCCGTGGCCACCGTCGCACCGCGTCGCAGTGCTGTTCGCCTGCTCATCATACCGGCCATCGGATTTCCCTCGGATTAGTCTGTTTCGTCCCGTTTCGCGGAATCATAGATGAGGCGGATGGGGGAGCTGTGGATTGCAGTGGTATGACTTGCGCGCGGCACGGGCGGCCGCCGCGGAAACCGCTCCGGAAGTCGTCGCGGACAACAAAAATCCGATGGCCCGCGCCGGGAGCCCCGGCCGATCATGAAGCTGAGGTGGGAACTTCATGAGAGCGCGATGAATCACGGGCGGCCCGGCGGGCCCGGAGCGCGGCAGTCCTCGGACCACCAGGGCTTGACAGTGCTCTGAAGTATGTGTTTCATCCCGGTTGCGAACTTCTTTGTTGTTGCGAACAACCAATAACCCACGTTGTTCTACTGGTCCGCAGATGCGAGGAGACATCGTGCCCTTCACCCACCACCGGTCTCGATCAGGCCGGCTCCGCCTGGCGGTGGTCGCGCTGGCCACCGCGGCCGCACCGCTGGCGGTCTCGGTCGGAGCGGCTCCGGCCGCGTCCGCCGCGTCCACCGCATGTCCCTGGGTCGGCTCCACCGCGCCGATCTCCCAGCGTGTCAGCCAGCTGATGGCGAGCATGACGCTCTCCCAGGAGGTCGCGCTGATGACCGGCGTGTCCGGTTCCAGCTACGTCGGGTACATCCCGCCGATCAGCGCGCTGTGCATCCCCGCGCTCAATCTCGAGGACGGCCCTGCCGGCGTCGGCGACGGGATGAGCAACGTCACCCAGCTGCCCGCGCCGGTCGACGCCGCGGCGACCTGGGACACCGCGGCCGAGCAGACCTACGGCCAGGTCATCGGCCGCGAGCAGGCGGCCAAGGGCACGACCATCGACCTCGGCCCGACGATCAACATCGTGCGCGACCCGCGCTGGGGCCGCGCCTTCGAGTCGGTCGGCGAGGACCCGTACCTCAACGGCCAGCTCGGCGCCGCCGACATCCGCGGCGTGCAGTCCACCGGCGTCATGGCGCAGGTCAAGCACTTCGCGGTCTACAACCAGGAGACCAACCGCAACTCGTCCACCGACAACGCCGTCATCTCCACGCAGGCCGAGCAGGAGATCTACCTCCCCGCCTTCCAGGCCGCCACCGGCCAGGGCGCCGCGTCCTCGGTCATGTGCTCCTACAGCTGGATCAACGGCACCGCCGCCTGCCAGAACTCGTACACGCTGAACACCGTGCTGCGCGGGCAGTTCGGCTACACCGGCTTCGTCACCTCCGACTGGGGCGCCACCCACTCCACCGCGGCGTCCGCGAACGCCGGGCTCGACATGGACATGCCGGGCAACGACGGGTACTACGGCAGTGCCCTGCAGTCGGCCGTGAGCTCCGGCCAGGTGAGTCAGAGCACGATCAACACCGCGGTCTCCGAGATCCTCACCCAGATGTTCGGCTTCGGCCTGTTCGACAAGACCCCGAGCGGATCCCCGTCGGCCACCGCGACCAGCTTCGCCGACCAGTCGGCCGCCACCTCGCTGGCCGAGGAGGGCACGGTGCTGCTGAAGAACTCCGGCAGCGTGCTTCCGCTGACCAGCACCGACAAGTCGATCGCGGTGATCGGGGCCGACGCCTCCACCAGCCCGCAGACCGACGGCGGCGGGAGCGCCGGGGTGAACTCCAGCGGCACCGTCACACCGCTGCAGGGCATCCAGGCGGCCGTGCCGAGCGGCACCACGGTGACCTACAACGCCGGGTCCTCTGACACTTCGGCCGCCAGCGCGGCTGCCGCGGCGAACGTCGCAGTGGTCTTCGTCTCGGACTACGAGTCCGAAGGCAGCGACCTGACGAGCATCGACCTCGGCACGACGGACGACAACCTGATCTCGGCCGTGGCCGCCGCGAACCCGAACACGATCGTGGTGCTCAACACCGGATCCGCGGTCACCATGCCCTGGCTCTCCTCGGTCAAGGGCGTACTCGAGGCCTGGTATCCGGGGCAGGAGGACGGCACCGCGATCGCCAGCGTCTTGCTGGGCAACTCCAACCCGTCCGGGCACCTGCCGGTGACCTTCCCGACCTCGCTCTCCCAGGTCCCGGCGTCCACCACGGCGCAGTGGCCCGGCACCAACGGCACCGTGCAGTACTCCGAGGGCGTCGACGTCGGCTACCGCTGGTACGACAGCCAGGGCCTGACACCGCTGTTCCCCTTCGGCTACGGCCTGTCCTACACCACCTTCTCGTTCAGCAACCTGCAGGTGGGCCCGCTGACGGCGGGCGGGCAGGCGACCGTGACCGCGACCGTCACCAACACCGGTTCGCGTTCCGGCGCCGACGTCGCCCAGCTCTACGTCACCGACCCGGCCGCCTCCGGGCAGCCGCCGCTCGCCCTCGAGGGCTTCCAGCGCGTCAACCTCGCCGCCGGAGCGAGCACCACGGTCACCTTCCCGCTCACCCAGCAGAACCTGCAGTACTGGAACGCTAGCTCGAACGCGTGGGCCACCTCCACCGGCAACTACACGATCTCGGTCGGCGACTCCAGCGCGAGCCTGCCGCTGACCGGGACACTCGCCGTCGCGGCGGCCCAGCTCGGCCAGCCGGTCACGCTCGCGAACCCGGGCCCGCAGGACAACGTCGTGAACACGGCCGCCGCGCTCTCGCTCAGCGGCAGCGACACGACCAGCGGGCAGACGCTCGGCTACTCGGCCACCGGCCTGCCCGCCGGCGTGTCGATCAACGCGGGCACCGGCGCGATCAGCGGCACCCCGACCACCACCGGCACCACCACCGTCACCGTCACCGCCAAGGACGGCAACGGCGCCCAGGCGAGCCAGAGCTTCGTGTGGACCGTCGCGCCGGGCAACGCGAACCCGGGTGGCGGCACCGGCGCGACCGGGCCGATCACCGGGTACGAGGGCCTGTGCCTGGACGTGCGCTCGGCCTCGACCGCGGACGGAACCGCGGTCCAGGTCTACACCTGCAACGGCACCAACGCCCAGCAGTGGACGGTCGAGTCGAACGGCACCGTTCAGGCGCTCGGCAAGTGCCTGGACGTGTCCGGCGCGGGCACCGCCAACGGCACGAAGGTGCAGCTCTACACCTGCAACGGCACCGGTGCGCAGCAGTGGCAGGCGCAGTCCAACGGTGAGCTCGTCAACACGAACTCAGGCTCCTGCCTCGACGACACCGGCTACGGCGCCTCCGGCACCCAGGTCCAGATCTGGGCGTGCGGAGACACCTCCAACCAGCAGTGGAGTCTGCCGTAAGTCCGATTGCGACGCGGCCCGCTCACCCGTCTAATGAGGGTGAGCGGGCCCGCCTTTTTCCTGGAGGTAACCCGGGTGGGATCTGAACTGGACCCGGAAGGACGGCTCGGACCGCACTCCGACCATTCCCGGCGGCTTCATGATCCTGCTGGCCGGCCCGCCCGATGCCGAACGGGCGAAGCGGCATCAGGTGCTCCCGGCAAGACCGTGCTCCTGGTGAGCTCACCGCCGGACGCCATCCACTCCGGGCAGGCCGACCCCGGGTGCACGAGATCGAGATCGAAGGGACGCGGACTGATGGAACTCGAGCTGGAGGGACGCACCGCGATCGTCACCGGGGCCAGCCGTGGAATCGGCCTGGCCTGCGTCAGAGCTCTCGCCGCCGCGGGGGCCGAGGTGGTCGCGGGGGCCAGGCGCGGATCCGACGAACTGGCGGAGCTGGCCGAAAGCACCTCGGTCCGCGCGGTGGAGGTCGACCTCGCGCAGGCCGACGGCCCCGAGCGGCTGGCCGCCGCGGCGGGCGGTCCCGTGCACATTCTGGTCAACAACGTCGGCAGCGCCCCGGCGCGGCCCGGCGGATTCGCCGGCATCACCGACCAGCAGTGGGCCGACACGCTGACGCTCAACCTGCTCGCCGCGGTGCGGATGACGCGCGCGGTGCTGCCCGGCATGGTCGAACGCGGCTCCGGGGCGATCGTCAACATCGGCTCGGTGAACGCCGAACTGCCCGACCCCCTGGTGCTCGACTACAGCGTGGCCAAAGCCGCCCTGCACGCCTTCGCGAAGGGGCTGTCCAAGGAGATCGGGCCGAAGGGCGTGCGGGTCAACACGGTCAGCCCGGGGCCGGTGGCCACCGACCTGTGGCTCGGTGAGAACGGCATCGCCGACTCGGTCGGCCGCGCCACCGGCGCCGCTCCCGGACAGGTGCGGGAGGGCGCCGCGGCCGCCAGCGCGACCGGGCGCTTCTCCCGCCCCGAGGAGATCGCAGACCTCGTCCTGCTGCTCGCCTCGGACGCCACCGCCAACGTCACCGGCTCGTTCTTCCGCATCGACGGCGGGCTGGTGCCGACCTGGTGAGGGCCCGTCAGGCTATGGCCAGCACCGGGAACGGCGAGCGGGCCAGCAGGTGGCTGGGGACGGAGCCGAGGAATCGGTGCGCGGCGTGGCCGGACCGGCCCACGACGATGACGGGCTCTGATCCACCCCGGGCGGTCAGGTCGGCGGCCGCGGACAGGATCGCGTCGGTGGGGGCCTCCCGCCGCCGCTCGAAGGTGTAGTCGAGGCCTGACGCGCCCACGATCTCGGCGGCGGCCGCGGCCACCGCGTCGGCCGTCTCCTCCCGGGTGGCCTCGATCGCGGCCTGGGCGTATCCGGTCAGATCGGTCTCGAGCACCACGTGGTCGGCGTAGACGACGTGCAAACTCTCGTGCCGGGCGGCGGCCAGGCGGGCGGCCTGGGCCAGCGCCCGCCGCGCGGGCTCGGAGTCGTCGAATCCGACCACGACGCCGGAGTACGAAAGCGGCGTGCTCGCGGCGCCCTGCGGCGGCTGCACTCGGCCTCTGCGACGCACCGCGACCACGGCCAGCACGACGAGGCCCGCGACGGCCCAGGCGGCCAGTGTCCCCAGCGGCTGCGCCAGACCGTAGCCGTCGAAGTAGACCGCCCGGCGCGTGGCCTGGGCCGCGAGCCCGAGCGGCAGCACCGGGTCGAGCGCGCGCAGGAAGGCGGGGCCGAACGGCGCGAGCCCGGACGGGCCGCCGCTGCCCGGGATGCCGAAGACCACGAAGGCCAGCACGGCCAGCACCGAGAGCGGGGGCTTGATCCGGGCCAGCGCGGCGGTCGGGGCCGCCACCGCCAGCGAGAACAGCGCGACGATGCCGGCGAGCGCCGGATAGTTCCCGAGTCCGGCCACGCCGTCGGCCACGCCCGCGGTGGCCAGGCCGATCGCCGTGGCGGCCAGCACCGGCGCGGCCAGCCACCACAGCGGCCGGGAGCGTCGGAACACCAGCGCCGAACCCGACCCCACCGCGACGCTGGGAATCAGCACCCCCAGCACGAGGAAGAAGGGCGAGAGTCCCATCGAGTCGCCGACCCCGGGCTTCACCACGTCGGTCACGGTCAGCGGCTGCCCGGCGTGGGCGGCGACCGCGGTGAACGCGGTGGTCACCGCCTGCGTCGGGGTGGCGCCGGCCGCCGGGGCCACCAGCAGCTGCATCGTGCCGGACCCCTCGACCAGGGCGCCGTCCACCTCGCCGTGCGCGATCGCGGTCCGAGCCGCCGCCGCGCTGCCGTAAACCCGCAGGTCGAAGCCGCCCGGAGCCCCGTGGTCGAGCGCCTGCCCGACCTGGCCGGCCACCGAGGCGGGCGCCACCACGCCCACCGGCAGGGCGTGCGGGGAGGGTGCGTGGAACGCACTGAGGGCCACGGCGACGAAGACGGCCGCGAACAGCGTCGTCGCGGCGACATAGAGCGCGTGCGGCCGGAACCTCGCCCGGGATCTGGTCGGTCCTGGCGCTTGTGTGCTCATGGCGGCCTTCCGAAGTGCGTAAGCCTGCGTTCCCGGTCGTCGACCACGCTAGATCGCGCGCCGAGGTAATGTCAACGCGCGTTGGCTAACGGACGTTGGCAAACCATCGGTGGCGAAAGTTGTACGCTGAGGACATGGAGGCGACGCAGGACACCCAGGGGCGGGTCGAGGCCGCTCAGAGCGTGCCGGGCCACGGCGGCCCACGGTCGGCGGGCACCCGGCGGGCGATCCTGGACGCGGCGCGTTCGGCGTTCGCGGCGCAGGGGTACGACCGGGCCACGATCCGTTCCATCGCCGCGACGGCCGGGGTGGACGCGTCCATGGTGATGCGGTACTTCGAGTCCAAGGCGGGGTTGTTCGCCGCCGTGGCGACCGCGGACGTGCCGGTGCTCGACCTGGCCGCCGTCCCGCCGGACCGGCGCGGCGAAGCGCTGGTGCGTCACCTCATCGAACGCTGGGAAGCCCCCGCGAGCGGCGACGAGCTCATGCTGCTGCTGCGCACCGCCGTCACGAGCGGTGAAGTGGCCACGCAGCTCCAAGCGGTGCTCGCGAAGCTGATCGTGGGCCCCATCGCCGCGACGGGCGCCGCTGACGCCGACGTACGTGGCGCGCTCGTCCAGTCGCAACTGCTCGGCGTGGCCCTGTGCCGCTACGTCCTGCGCCAGGAACCGCTCGCATCCCTGCCCATCGAGCACGTGGTCGCTTCGATCGCGCCATCGGTACAGCGCTATCTCGATACCCCGTAACGCATCTCACTGCAGGTCAGGTACCGCCGGGCTCCTGCCGATCCTGCGGGTGGGCTACAAGCCGCGGCCGTCGGTGGTGATACGGCGGGCCAGCCGGTCGAGGTAGTCGTGGTAGGCGGCGGCCATGTCCCACCCGCCGTCCGAGAGGCCGAACTGGACGCCGTAGCCGTCGGCGACGGCCAGGATCTCGCGGGCCACGTCGTCGCACGGGGTGTCGGCGCGCAGGGTGCCGGCGGCCACACCGTGCTGCAGCGTCCGGGCAATGAAGCCGGTGAGCTGCTGATAGCGCTCGCGGAAGTGCGCGTGGGCGGGGTGGTCCGGGTTCGAGGCCTCGGCGGAGAGCACGGCGTACATCTGGATCAGGCCGGGCTGGGTGGTGTTGAAGCGGACGTGTCGGCTGGTGAGCCGGAGCAGTTCGAGCGGGTCGGGGGCCTCGGGGTCGAGGTGGCTGTAGAACTGTTCGGCGGCCTGGGTCTCGCGGGTGTCGAGGACGGCCAGCAGCAGGTCGCTCTTGCTGCTGAAGTGGTGCAGCAGCCCGGCGTGGGAGATGCCGACGTCGGCGGCGATCTTCGGCATCGAGGTGTTGTAGTACCCGAACTCGGCGAAGTGGGCGACCGCGGTTTCGGCGATCTTCCTGCGGCGCTCGTCGGCGGCGGCGTACGTGCCGGTGCGTCGGCGTGTGCGCTTGGGGCGCTCGGCGTCCGGGGCCGGGTCGGTGCTGGGCATGCACCGAGGATAGGCCGTGGGCCGGGTGGCCTTCCACTCGTAAAACCCTTCTTACAATTCTGTTTTTACGTTAGGGTGGGCGGGCCCTCCCGCAGTGCGCGGTCGGGCGCCGTACCGTCCGATCCGCAAGGAGACCTCCGCCGTGACCGTGCCCGTCGCGCCCCCTGCCGCCTTCCCCTACCAAGACCTGCGACGCGGCGTGGACGAGCGTGTCCGCGACCTGTTGGGGCGGATGACACTGGAAGAGAAGGCCGGCCAGCTCTTCCACACGATGGTGATGATGGGGGAGAACGGGGCGCTGGCCGAGGATCCCGGGTCCGCTCCGGGAGGGGTGACCGCCCGGCACATGGTCTGCGACCTGCACATGACGCACGTCAACCTGCTCGGCGCGGGCAGTGCGCGGCAGTTGGCCGAATGGCACAACCGCCTGCAGGAGCTGGCCGCGGCCACCCGGCTGGGAATTCCGGTGACGGTCTCGACCGACCCGCGCCACTCCTTCACCGACAACCCGGGCACCGCGATGATGTCCGGCCCCTTCTCGCAGTGGCCCGAGCCGCTCGGTCTCGCCGCGGTCGGCGACGCGGAGCTGGTGCGCGCCTTCGCCGACACCGTGCGCCGCGAGTACCTCGCCGTCGGGCTTCGTGTCTCGCTGCACCCGCAGGCGGACTTGGCCACCGAGCCGCGCTGGGCACGGATCTCAGGGACCTTCGGTGAGGACGCCGATATCGCGTCCGAGCTGATCGGCCCGTATCTGCGCGGGCTGCGGGGGCCGGTGGACGCGGCCGGAACGCACCTGACCCCGCGCAGCATCGCGGCCGTGGTCAAGCACTTCCCGGGCGGGGGCCCGCAGATGGACGGGGAGGACCCGCACTTCCCGTACGGGCGCGAGCAGGTCTATCCGGGCGGGATGTTCGACTACCACCTGCGCCCGTTCCGCGCCGCGATCGCGGCCGGTGCCACGCAGATCATGCCCTACTACGGCATGCCCGTGGGTACCCAGTACGAGCAGGTCGCCTTCGGGTTCAACAAGCAGGTCCTGACCGGTCTGCTGCGCCAGGAGCTCGGCTTCGACGGCATCGTGCTCTCGGACTGGGGGCTGATCAACGACTCGATGATCATGGGTGAGCCGCACCCGGCACGCGCGTGGGGCGTCGAGCACCTCTCGCCGGCCGAGCGGATGGCCAAGGCGATCGACGCCGGAGTCGACCAGTTCGGCGGGGAGCACTGCCCCGAACTGCTGGTCGAGCTGGTGCGCGCCGGGAAGGTGGGGCAGGCGCGGGTGGATGTCTCGGTGGCCCGGCTGCTGGCCGAGAAGTTTCGCCTCGGGCTGTTCGACCAGCGCTTCGTGGACCCGGACGTGGCCGAGCAGGCGGTGGGGGCGTCCGAGTTCCGCAGGCTCGGCGCCGACGCGCAGCGCCGCTCGCTCACCTTGCTCGCCAACGGTCCGGCCGGCCGCGGCCCGGTCCTGCCGCTGACCGGCCGTCCGCGGCTGTACGTGCGGAACCTCGACGCGGCGGTCGCCGCCGAGTACGCCGAGCTGACTGACGACCCGTCTCATGCCGATCTGGCCGTGCTGCGCCTCGATACCCCGTACGAGCCGCGCCCGGGACGCTTCGAGTCCTTCTTCCACGCCGGACGGCTCGACTTCGACGACGAGCGTCTGGCCGAGATACTCGCGCTCCTTGAAGCCGTGCCCACGATCGTGGTGATCCGGCTGGAGCGCCCGGCGGTCATCCCGCAGATCGCGCAGAAGGCCGCGGCGCTGCTGGTGGACTACGGCGCGAGCGACGCGGCAGTACTCGACGTGCTCTTCGGCGCCGCCACGCCGCAGGGATCGCTGCCGTTCGAACTGCCGCGCAGCATGGCACAGGTCGAGATCGGCCGCCCCGACGTGCCCCAGGACAGCCCCAACCCCCTCTTCCCCTTCGGCTACGGACTGCGCTGCGCAGGCCGCTAGCCTGACCGAGTCTGCCGGGGCCGCCGCGTTCGCGGCGGCCCTTCGGCGTATCAGGAGCCAGATTCGAGCGGCTCCCGCGGATCAAATGTGATCACGACGACCTCGCCGTTGGCATACGTGACCACCGGCCGCTGCATCACGCTGCCCACCCTGCCGGCGACGTCCTGGAACAACTCCACCAGTTCGAGGGTGTCCGCGGTCACCTCGAACCGTCCGTCGGCGACGAGCGCCTGGGTGACGTAGGGGACGAAGTTCACTGCGGCTCGGGCTCTCTCGTCCGCGTCGAGAGCAGTGCGCCCCAACGCGGAGTGCCTGTCAGAGGGCTGGGTTGACACTGGTCTCCTCCTGATCGGCGTGGGGCACTCGAGTCTGCCACACCGAGGCGGCACCGACGCCGAAGGGGCGACCGCCCCCGGGCGCGAGCACGGGGGCGGTCACCCTGATTCTCCGGGCCGAATCTCTACGCGGCGCTGAGCGCCTCACCCGCGTCCACCTGGTCCGAGGGCCGCACTCGCGGGATGAACACCGAGAGCAGCAGGGCGAAGACCATGCAGGCGGCCAGGGCTATGTATCCGCCGCGCAGACCGTTGTCGAGGTAGAAGCGCGTGCCGTAGGCGATCCGGCTTCCGCTGTTGAGGGCGGCGAACATGACCTGGGTGACGATCGCGGTCATCAGGTTGCTCAACAGGATGAACATGCCGCTGGCCAGGCCTTGTTCGCGGTGGCTGACCACGCCGAGCATCAGGATCCCGGCGCAGGCGAGCACCAGGCCGCCGCCGAAGTAGGCCAGGCTGCCGGCGAGCATGAGCTCGAGGGCGTCGTGGTGGAAGAAGCCGAGAGCGACCAGGCCAAGCGCGCTCAGGACCAGGCCCGCGTTCCAGGGCAGCCGCGGGTCGATCCGACGGGTGATCACTCCGGCGACGAGCCCGACCAGCAGCAGCACGACGCCGGCCGGGATGCCGACCAGCGAGCTGTGGGTGCCGGACCAGCCAAGGCCCGCGGACACGCCGGGGATGGAGGGATACAGGGTGACGTAGACGACGATGGTGCCGGTGGCGAACATCGCGCTCTGCGCGATCGCCGTGCTCACCAGCACGGTCGCGACGCTGCGGCGGGCGAGCATGCGTACATCGACGAGGGGGTGGGCCGTGCGCAGTTCGACCAGGACGAACGCGGCGGCCAGCACCAGGGCCGCGGCGATCAGGGCCCACAGGCTCGCATCGCTCCAGCCCCAGCTGTCGCCCTGTCCGATGCCGTAGACCAGGGCCGTGGCCGCGCTGCCGAGCAGCAGCCCGCCGAGCCAGTCGAAGCCGCCCCCGCTCGGTACCGGGGGGATCTTCGGCACGAAGGCGAGGACCAGCAGCAGGCCGAGTGCGACGCCGCCGACCAGGGCCCAGAGCACGCCGTGGAAGCCGAAGGCGTCGAGCAGCCAGCCGCCGAGCAGCGGGCAGACCACCAGGACGATGCCGGCCGCGCTGCCGAGCGCCCCGGTGGCCATGCCGACGAAGCGGGGCGGGAACAGGTCGCGGGCGGAGGCGTAGGTCAGGGCCGCCATCGTGCCGTACAGGCCGGCGATGCCGCGTCCGACCAGCATGGTCGGGTAGTTCTGGGCCAGCGCCGTGATCAGGTCGCCGAGAATGCCGGCCGACAGGACGAACAGCATCACCTTCTTGCGGCCGTAGAGGTCTCCGGCCTTGGCCACGAACGGGGTGACCAGGGTGACGGCCAGCGCGTAGACGAGGGTGAACCAGGCGATCTGGGTGGTGTGGAAATGCTGGGCGACCTGGGCCTGGGCCATCGACGTGAAGACTCCGGCGACCGTGAGCATCTGGGCGGGCCAGAGCATCGCGAGCAGGATGACGGTCAGCCGGCCGCCCAGGCGTGAGGGACCTGGGTCCGCCGCGCCGGTTGCGGCGGACGCGGGTAACGCAGAGGTACGCACCATTGCGTGTCCTTCCGGATTCAGGTTGCGGCGCCGCGAGCGCCGAGAACGGGTGGGGCGGCGCTCACCGTAACCTAAAAACAGAACCACATGAAGGGTTTTATCGGTGTGGCCCAGGTCACACCGATCTCCGGCGGGCGCGCAGGGCAGCCGGACGGTCGGGCAGTCGGGTAGTAGGGCGGGTCAGCCGGCCGCCATCGCCCGTCCGGTCGCGGCGGCGCACTCGCGCAGCCACGCGTGCCCGGGGTCGCGCTCGTGGGCGGGGTGCCACCACAGCGCCTCCTGCACCGGCACGGCGTCGAACGGCGCGGGCAGTACGCGCACCGCGGCGGTGCAGCCCAGCTTGTCGACCAGGCGCTGCTGGATCAGGCAGACCCGGTCGGTGCCCTCGATCAGCTGGGGCAGGGAGCTGAAGAACGGGGTGGAGATCTCCACCCGCGGGCTGACCCCGATCATGCTCAGCTGCCGGGCGGCCGGGGCGTCGTACGGGCGCTGATAGACGGCCCAGGGCAGCCTGGCCAGGTCCTCTATGCTCAGCTCGTCGCCGATCTCGGGGTGCTCCTCGGCGACCAGGCACACCCATCGGTCCCGGAACAGCTCCGTGCAGGGCAGGCCGTCGATGATGCCGTGCGGCAGCACGAGCCCGTCCACGGAGCTGAGCACCGCGGCCGGGTCGTCGCCGATCGCCGTGGTGGCCTGACGGAAGGTCAGGCGCACGCCCGGGGCCAGCCGGTGCAGCGCGCGGGAGAGGGCGGTGCCGAACACGGTGACCGAGTAGTCGGTGCCCAGCAGCGTGAACTCGCGGGTCGCGGCCGCCGGGTCGAAGGAGGGCTGCGCGGTGAAGACGCGCTCGAGCATTCCGCAGGCCGCGGCGACCGGGGCCAGCAGCGCGGCGCCGAGCGGGGTGAGCCCGTAGGCGTTGCCGGAGCGCACCAGCAGTTCGTCGCCGAAGTGGCGCCGCAGCCGGGACAGGCTCGCGCTCATCGCCGGCTGGCTCACCCCGACCCGGCCGGCCGCGCGGGTCACCCCGCGCTCCTCCAGCAGTGCGCGCAGGGCGACCACCAGGTTCATGTCCAACCGGGCCAGGTTGAGCACGGGCCCCTCGGCGTCCGCGGCGCGAGGGCCGCCCTGCAGATCGATGTGGTTGATATCGCGCATAAGAAGGATCGATTTCCCTGATAGTCGGCAGAGGCCCACAGTAGTACCACCCGGACGGCAATCCGACGGAAACCTCCAGGAAACCCGCCCGCGCCGCTCCGGCCCGCGCTGCCCGGCGTGAGCCGTCCGACCGCGCCCGGATGCGCGCGGCCTCGCGCCCGGACCTCACCGATCAAGGAAGCAGCAGCATGTTCGAGTATTTTCCCGGTAACTACGTGTGGAACCTCGGCGTGGTCGCCAGCCTCAACAGCGGCGGCCTGATCGACGAGGTGGACCGGGCCTGCCGCCCGATCCGCGAGGCCGCGGCCCAGGGCTCCGACGTCGGGGTGCGCCAGTTCATGGCGGCCTGGCGGAAGGTGGCCGACCAGCTGCGGGAGCAGGCCGAAGCGGAAGAAGCCGCCGGCCACCGGCGCAGCGCCGGCCAGAAGTATCTGCGGGCCGCGATGTACGTCAGCCAGGCCGAGCGGATGCAGTCGGCGAAGGACCCCTCGCGCAACGACGAGTACCGCCACTGCATGGAAATGCTCGAGCACTCCTTCCGGCTGCTGGACCCGGCCACGTCCCGGGTCGCGGTGCCCTACGAGGGCACGACGCTGCCGGCCTACTTCACCGACGCCTCGCCCGGTGGCGCGCCCACCCCGGTGCTGATCCTGTGGAACGGCCTTGATTCGACCAAGGAGCACATGTACACGAGCGGGTTCCCGGCCGAGATGGCGGCCCGCGGTGTATCGACCCTGATGGTCGACTGCCCCGGCAGCGGCGAGGCGCTGCGCCTGCAAGGCCTGACCGCCCGGATCGACACCGAGGCGTGGGCGGCGGCGTGCGTGGACTACCTGCTGACCCGGCCCGAGACGGACCCGTCCAAGATCGGGCTGGCCGGCTGGTCTCTCGGCGGCTACTTCGCCCCGCGGGCCGCGGCCTTCGAAAAGCGCCTGGCCCTGGCGGTGGCCTGGGGCGCGAACCACGACTGGGGCGCGGTGCAGAAGCGCCGGCTGCAGCGGGAGGGCGAGAACCCGGTACCGCACTACTGGGACCACGTGCTGTGGGTGTGGGGCCAGCCGGACGTCGAGACCTTCATCGACTTCGCCGAGGCCGTCAACCTCGACGGCGTCGTGGAGAAGATCACGGTGCCTTTCCTGATCGCGCACGGCGAGAACGACCGGCAGATCCCGCTGGCCTACGCGCACCGCTCCTACGAGCAGGCCACCGCCAGCCCGCGCCGGGAGCTTCGGGTGTTCTCCGCCGAGGAGGGCGCCACCGAGCACATCGGCCTCGACCACCTGCCGCACGTCGGCGCGTTCATCGCCGACTGGGTCGCCGACCGGTTCGGGGAGATCGCATGAGCGCCGCGTCCGCACGGCCCGCACCGGCAGCCGAGCCCGCGCTGCTGGACCGCGCCGACCCCGAGGCGGAGATCGCCAAGGCGGCCGCGGCCTACTCCAACTGGGGCCGGTGGGGCGCGCACGACGTGCTGGGCACCTTGAACTTCCTGACCCCGGCCCGGCGGCTGGCCGGCGCCGCGCTGATCCGGCGCGGGGAGGCGTTCTCCCTGTCCCAGCGCTTCGACATGAACGGCCCGCAGCGCGGCTGGCGCCGGCGCACCAACCCGGTGCACACCATGCTCGACACCGGCACCGACGCCGCCGCGGGCAAGCAGGGCTTCCCGCACGGCATCGGCGGCGCCGACGACGTGATCGCGATGCCGCTGCAGTGCTCGACCCAGTGGGACGGGCTCGGCCACATCTTCGACCACGGCATGGCCTGGAACGGGCGCGCGGCCGCCGACACCGTCACCAGCGACGGCGACCTGGTCACCGGGATCGAGCACTTCGCCGCGCACCTGGCCGGGCGCGGAGTGCTGCTCGATGTCGGCCGGGTGCACGGCGACGAGCGCGGCGAGCTGCCCGACGGATATGCGATCACCCGGCAGGACCTGGAGTCGACGGCCGCCGCCCACGAGGTCGAGGTACGCCCCGGCGACATCCTGGTGGTGCGCACCGGGCAGTTCGCCCGCACCGTGCGCGAGGGCTGGGGCGAGTACGCCGGCGGCCCGGCCCCCGGCCTGTCGCTGACCACCGCCGGCTGGCTGCACGGCACTCAGATCGCCGCGATCGCCACCGACACCTGGGGCTTCGAGGTGCGTCCGAACGAGTTCGACGTCCCGGCCTTCCAGCCGCTGCACCAGGTCGCCATCCCCAACATGGGCCTGGTGATCGGCGAGATGTGGGATCCCGAAGCCCTGGCCGCGGACTGCGCCGCCGACGGCGTCTACGAGTTCTTCCTCACCGCCGCGCCCCTGGCGATCACCGGTGCGGTCGGCTCCCCGGTCAACCCGATCGCCGTCAAGTAACCCCCCGCCATCTACCGAAGAGTTCGAACTTCCGGGAGCGTCAATGACGACCAACACCCGCCGCGTCCTGGTGATCGGCGGCGGCACCGCGGGAAGCGCCGCGACCGTGCTGCTGCGCCGCGCCGGCCTCGACGTCGACCTGATCGAGGCCCGCCCCGACTGGAACGCGACCGCCGGATCCGGCATCACCTTGCAGGGCAACGCGCTGCGCGTGCTGCGCAAGCTCGGCGTCTGGGACCAGGTACAGGCCTGCGGCTACGCCTTCGACGAAGTCGGGCTCACCACCCCCGACGGCGCCGTGCTGCACGTGCAGGCCGACATCCGCACCGGCGGGCCGGACCTGCCGGGCACCGTCGGCATGCAGCGCCCGAAGCTACAGCAGATCCTGATCGAGGCGGTGCGCGCCAGCGGGGCCCGGATACGCCTCGGCGTCACCGCGCAGTCTCTCGATCAGGACGCTGACGAGGTCAGCGTCACCTTCTCCGACGGTGAGAGCGCCCGCTACGACCTGGTGATCGCGGCCGACGGCCTACACTCCGCCACCCGCGCCATGATCGGCATCGATACCGCGCCCGAGCCGACCGGCATGGCGATCTGGCGCACCCCCGCGCCGCGCCCGGCCTCGGTCACCCGCACCGACCTCGCGTACGGCGGGCCCTGCTTCATCGCAGGGTACTGCCCGACCAGCGAGAGCACGATCTACGCCTACCTGGTCGAGGCGCTGCGCGATCGCAGCACCCTGGATCCGGCGAGCTACGCCGAGCACATGCGCGAGCTCGCCGCCGGCTACGGCGGGGCCTGGCCCGAGATCGCCGCCTCCATCACCGACCCGGCCCAGGTCAACTACACCCGCTTCGACCGGATGCTGCTCGACGGGCCCTGGCACCGCGGCCGCGTCGTGCTGATCGGCGACGCCGCGCACACCTGCCCGCCCACCCTGGCCCAGGGCGCCGCGCTCTCCCTGGAGGACGCGCTGGTGCTCGCCGAACTGCTCAGCGGCGACCAGCCCTGGGACGAGGAGCTGCTGTCCGGCTTCGCCGAGCGTCGCGTGGCCCGCGTCCGCCCCGTCGTCGAGGCCTCCGTCCAGCTGGGCCAATGGCAGCTGGACGGGGTGCGCGACGCCGACGCCCCCGGCCTGATCTACCGGACCCTCGCCCCGCTCGCCGCCCGGCCCTGACCCCGCCGCACCAGCGCACCAGAAAGAAGCCCCCTGATGAACCGGTATCTCACCCACCTGCGGCACGTCGATCTGGCCGTGCCCGACTACGACAAGCAGCTGGAGTTCTACTCCGGCATCTGGGGCCTGACTCCGGTGGCCGCCGAGGCCGGCCTGTCGTTCCTGGCCGCCGAGGGCTCGCCCGAGCAGTACGTCATCCGGCTGCGCAAGGCCGAGGAGAAGCGTCTGGACCTGGTCTCCTACGGCGCCGCCGACCCGGGCGACGTCGACGCGCTGGCCGAGCAGCTGCTGGCTGACGGCGTGCAGCTGATCACCCGGCCCGGCGCGGTGACCACGCCCGGCGGCGGCTACGGCTTCCGCTTCTTCGACATCGACGGGCGCACCATCGAGGTCTCCAGCGACGTCGAGGCCCGGCAGCACCGCAGGATCGAGGAGAAGGAGTCGATCCCGGTCCGGCTCTCCCACGTCGTGCTCAACACCCCCGACCTGGACCGCACCCGCGCCTGGTACGAAAAGCACCTCGGCTTCCGCCTCTCGGACACCCTCTCCTCCCCGCACATGGGCGAGGTGATGCACTTCATGCGTATCAGCACCCAGCACCACTCCATGGCCCTGGCCAAGGGCCCGCACACCTCGCTGCACCACGTCTCCTTCGAGCTGCGCGGCCTGGACGAGTACATGTACGGCACCGGGCGGCTGCTGCGCGCCGGAACGACGAAGATCTGGGGCCCCGGGCGCCACCTGGCCGGCCACAACACCTTCAGCTACTTCCTCGACCCGCACGGCAACACCGTCGAGTACACCACCGAGCTCGAGCAGCTCGACGAGGACAGCTGGCACCCGCACGTCTACGACTTCTCCCAGCCCGAGGTCACCGACCAGTGGGGAACGGCCAACCCGATGAGCGAGCTGGTCGCCAAGGAGTCCTTCAACGACCCGGACCGCGGCTCGTTCCTCGCCCCGCCGGTCTGACCGATCCCCGCCGCCACGCCCGCGGTGGCCGCGGTACGCGCGCAACGCGCTTCCCGCGGCCGCTGCGGCCTCCCAGAACGGCCACGACCATGCGCTTCGCCACCTACGAACACCGCGGGCTGATCCACGCCGCCGCCCTCGGCCCCGGCGAGCGGCTGCACCCCCTGCCGCCCGGCGCCGGCCTGCTCGACCTGATCCGCGCCGGCGCCGAGGCCCTGCACGCGGCCGGAGACGCGGCGCTGGCCGACCCGCCCGGCCCGCACGTGAGCCGGGTGCGCCTGCTTCCGCCCATCCAGCCGCCCGCCATCCGCGACTTCGTCGCCTTCGAAGAACACGTCGAAGGGGTGCGCCGCTCGGTCGGCGGCGCCTCCGGCGTGCCCGAGGCCTGGTACGACGCGCCGACCTTCTACTTCACCAACCCCTACGCCGTCATCGGCGCGCACGACCCGGTGCCGATGCCGCCGGGCAGCGCCGCGCTCGACTTCGAGCTGGAAGTGGCCGCCGTCATCGGCGGGACCGGCCGGGACCTGACCCCCGATCAGGCGCGCGGCCTGATCGTCGGCTACACGGTCTTCAACGACTGGTCCGCCCGCGACCTGCAGTCGCGCGAGATGCAGGTGGGCCTTGGCCCCTGCAAGGGCAAGGACACCGCGACCACCCTCGGCCCCTACCTGGTCACCGCGGACGAGCTCGAACCGCACCGCGACGCCGACGGCTTCCTGCGCCTGGCCCTGACCGCCGAGGTCAACGGAACCGTCGTCGGGCGCGACCTGCTCTCGAACATGTCCTGGACCTTCGAGGAGATGGCCGCCTACGCCTCGCGCGGCACCGAGATCCGCCCCGGCGACGTGCTCGGCTCCGGCACCTGCGGCAACGGCGGCTGCCTGGCCGAGCTGTGGGGCCGATCCGGACAGCAGGACCCGCCGCCGCTCGCGGTCGGCGACACCGTCACCCTCACCGTCCAGGGCCTGGGCACCGTGGCCAACACCGTCGCCCCCGGACCGGAGCCGGTCGCGCTACCGGCCGGGCGACGGCGCCCGCGCACCCGCCCGTAAGAAAGGAACGCGACAACGTGGTCGCACCACAACACCCCGCACCACCCGTGGCCTTTGCCGATGCGACCGTGCGCGTCGAGTCCAAGCAGGTCGTCGCGGACGGCGTGGTCGCCCTCACCCTGACCCGACCGGACGGCGGCCGCCTGGCCGACTGGACCCCCGGCGCCCACATCGACCTGATCCTGCCTGCCGACGGCCGTCGCGCGGACGGCCTCGGCCACAGCGCCACCCGCCAGTACTCGCTGTGCGGAGACCGCTGGGATCCGGCGCGCTACCGGGTCGCGGTGCTGCGCGAGCCGGACGGGCGCGGCGGCTCGGCCTACGTCCACGACGTGCTCGAGCCCGGCGACCTGGTCGGTGTCGGCGCCCCGCGCGACAACTTCCCCCTGGTTCCCTCCGAGCGCTACCTGTTCCTCGCCGGCGGCATCGGCATCACCCCGCTGCTGCCGATGATCCATCAGGCCGCGCTGCTCGGCGCCGACTGGCACCTGTGGTACGCCGGACGCTCCCTCGCCGCGATGGCCTTCGCCGGCGAGCTGGCCGACGCCCACGGCGACCGCGTCCACCTCGCGCCGGGCGACCGGGCCGCACGCATCGACCTCACAGCCCTGCTCGCACAGCCGCAGCCGGGCACCAAGATCTACTGCTGCGGGCCGACCCGCCTGCTCGACGCGGTCACCCGGGCCACCGCCCACTGGCCCGCCCACACGCTGCGTACCGAGCGATTCGCCGCCGCGCCGCCGCTGCCGGCCCGCGCCACCGCTTTCGAGGTGCACCTGCGGCGCACCGGCGCACGGGTGACGGTGGACCCTGGCGTGTCCGTGCTCGACGCACTGCGCGCCGCCGGCGTCGAAGTGCTCTCCTCCTGCCGCCAGGGCGTGTGCGGCACCTGCCTGACCGCCGTCGTCGAAGGCCGCCCGGACCACCGCGACGCACTGCTGGCCGACCACGAGCGTGCCGCCGGCGACCGGATGCTGGTGTGCGTCTCACGCTCCTGCGACGACCGGCTGGTCCTGGACCTGTGAATCCGCCCCGCCCGCCCAAGCCTTTGGAGCCGTCGTGACCGACACCCTCCTTCCGGCGGCAGTGCCGCCGGAGTGCGACGCCGACCCGTTCGCCCCCGAACACCTGGAGAACCCCGAACCGCTGCACGCGCGCCTGCGCGCCGCCGGGCCCGTGGTGCTGCTCACCCGCTACGGCGTATACGCCCTGCCCCGCTACGCCGAGGTCCACCGGGCCCTGGTCGACTGGCAGAGTTTCAGCTCGGGCGCCGGCGTGGGCCTGGCCGACTTCCGTCGGGAAAAGCCCTGGCGCCCGCCCAGCCTGCTGCTCGAGGCCGACCCGCCGCTGCACGACGCCCCGCGCCGGGTGCTGCGCGAGATCCTCTCGCCCTCCGCGCTGCTCGCCCTGCGCGCCACCTGGTTCGCCGCCGCCGAACAGCTCGTCGACCAGGTCCTGGCCCAGGGCCCTGTCTTCGACGCCTTCGACGCGCTGGCCACGGCCTTTCCACTGCGCGTCTTCCCCGACGCGGTCGGGCTCGGCCCGCACGGGCGCGAGAAGCTGCTGCCCTACGGCAACATGGCCTTCAACGCCTTCGGGCCGGTCAACGAGCTCGTCCAGGCCGACGCCCACCACGCCGCGCAGCTCTCGGCCTGGGTCGCCGCCGCGTGCGAACGCCCGGCGCTGGCGGCGGACGGCTTCGGCGCCCGAATATGGCAGGCCGCCGACCGCGGCGAGCTGACGGAGCAGCAGGCCCCGCTGGTGGTACGCAGCCTGCTGACCGCCGGGGTCGACACCACCGTCCACGGCCTCGGCGCCGCGCTGTACGCCTTCGCCACCCACCCGGAGCAGTGGCAGCTGCTGCGCGAGAACCCGGCACTGGCCCGCACCGCCTTCGACGAAGCAGTGCGCTGGCAATCCCCGGTCCAGACCTTCTTCCGCACCACCACCGCGCCGGTCACCCTCGCCGCGACGCCCATCCCCGAGGGCTCCAAGATCCTCATGTCGCTGGCCTCGGCGAACCGCGACCCGGACCGCTGGGACCAGCCCGACGCCTTCGACCTGCGCCGCGACCCGTCCGGCCACGTCGGCTTCGGCATGGGACTGCACCAGTGCGTCGGCCAGCACGTCGCCCGCCTGGAAGCCGAAGCACTCCTGACCGCGCTCGCCCGCCGGGTCGAGCGGATCGAGCCGGCCGGCCCGCCCCGCAGACACCTGAACAACACCCTGCGCTCCTGGCGGGCACTCCCGGTCCGGGTGGCGCCGGCCCGCTGAAGCCGCCCCCCATCCCATCCCTCAACCGACCCGACTCACATCCCGAGGAACAGATGACCAGTCCCGCCC
>NZ_JAGSOG010000102.1 GCF_018139695.1 Actinospica durhamensis
GGTGACGGCCAGGTCGGCACAGGTCCAGGTCACGCGGTCGGCGAGGGCGGGGCTTTCGGCGGAGGCGGCAGCGTCGGCGCGGTCGATCACGGCTGCTCCGGGCGTGGCGGACTCGGCGGCGCGGGTCAGGGCGGTGGGGGCGATGTCGATGGCCGTGACCTGCCAGCCGTTGCGGGCGAGCCAGAGGGCGTCGGCGCCTTCGCCGCAACCTACGTCGAGGGCGCGGCCCGGCTCGAGGTCCGCCGCCTCGGCGACGAGGACGGCGTTGGGGTTGCCGCTGAACAGCCGCTCGTGGCCGCGGTATCGCTCGTCCCAGAATTCCTGCCGTGTGTTCATGCGGGCACCTTGCCCCAGCCGCCGCGATCTCGGCAAAGAAGTTTGCGGAAACAGCAAACCTCGCGCAGAGTGATCGGGTGGACGTGAACGACCCGAGCAGCCCCCCGGGCCCGGACTCGGACCCGAGCTCTCCCCTCAGCCCGGGCGACGACTTCGAAGCCGTACTCAGTGCGGTCGGGCCGCGGCTGCGGGCGCTGCGGCTGCGCAGCGGGACGACGTTGACGGCGCTGTCGCAGAGCACGGGGATTCCCATCAGCACTCTGTCCCGGCTGGAGTCGGGGCAGCGCAAGCCGGGGCTCGAGCTGCTGCTGCCGCTGGCCCGGGCGTATCAGGTGCCGCTGGACGAACTGGTCGGCGCTCCACCCAGCGGCGATCCGCGGGTGTACCCGCGGCCGTTCACGCGCAACGGCGTGACGGTGGTCCCGCTCACCCGCAAGCCCGGCGGGCTCCAGGCGTTCAAGCACATCCTCCCGGCCGCCGACCCGTCGAGTCTCGAGCCCGATCCGCGCTCGCACGAGGGCTACCACTGGCTCTACGTGCTCAACGGGCGCCTGCGCCTGGTCCTGGGCGAGCGGGATTTCGTGCTCGAGGCGGGGGAGGTGGCCGAGTTCGACACGCATCTGCCGCACTGGTTCGGCAACGCGGATAGCCATCCGGTGGAGTATCTGAGCATTCTCGGGCCGCAGGGTGAGCGGTTCCACGTCAAGGCCAGCTACCGGCGCCCCACCTAGCCGCACGCACGCACGTACTCACGCCTCGCCGGCGGCGCGCCACGCGCGACCCCGGCGCCGGCCCCCGCACCTGCGACGATCCGGCGTCACCCGAAGTCGCTCGGATGGAGCAATCCGATCCCCGTCCCGCTCCGAATCCCTCTCGACCTGGATCGGCGGGCGAGAGGATCGGGTGGGATGGAACCGGCACATGACGACGACACGGACTTCCGCGCTGCCGCGCCGACGCGGCGGGAGCGGGTGGCGGTGGTCGGCTCGGGTGTGTCCGGACTGACCGCGGCGTACCTGCTGCAGCGGGGCTACGACGTGCTGCTGTTCGAGGCGGACGACCGGCTCGGCGGGCACGCGCACACGCACGACGTGGCGGACCGGCGGGCCGGGGCGCTGGCGGTGGACAGCGGGTTCATCGTGCACAACGCCCGTACGTATCCGAACCTGCTGCGGCTGTTCGGCGAGCTGGGGGTGGCCACTCAGGAGACCGAGATGTCGATGAGCGTGCGCTGCCTCGGCTGCGGACTGGAGTACGCGGGGGCCAAGGGTGCGCGCGGGGTCTTCGCCCGCTCGGCCAACCTGCGCGACCTGCGCTTCCTGCGGATGCTCGGGGAGATCAGGCGTTTCCACCGGCACGCGCGCCGGCTGCTCGCCGAGCCGAGCCGTTTCCAGGGCGCCGACCTGCGCGCGGCGGTGGACGCGGCGGACGGCGGGACGCTCGGGCAGTTCCTGGAGCAGGGCGGATATTCGGGATACTTCGCCGACCACTTCCTGGTCCCGCTGGTCTCCGCGGTCTGGTCCACCGGACCTGAGCTGGTGCTTCGATACCCGGCGCGCTACCTGTTCGAGTTCCTCGACCACCACGGCATGCTCAGCGTCACCGGCTCGCCGCGTTGGCGCACGGTGGTCGGCGGCTCACGCAGCTACGTGGAGCGGGCCGTGAAGGGCCTGTCCGCGGTGAACGTCTCCACGCCGGTGCGCGCCGTTCAACGCGGGGCGGAGCGGGCCACGCTGTGGGACGAGGCGGGGTCGCGCTACGAGGTGGACCGCGTCGTGCTGGCCACGCACCCGGACCAGGCGCTGCGTCTGCTGACGGACGCGACGCAGGACGAGCGGGACGTGCTGGGCACGATCGAGTACTCACACAACGAGACCGTGCTGCACACCGACGCGTCGCTGCTGCCGCGTAGCAAGTCGGCCCGCAGTTGCTGGAACTATCTCGTGCCGCACTGCGGGACGCAGCTGGGACCGACGACCGAGCGCGCGGTGGTCACGTACGACATGAATCGGCTCCAGCACTTCGAGGCGGACGACGAGTACCTGGTCACGTTGAACGCGACCGAGGCGATCGACGAGGCGCGGGTGCTGGCGCGGATGCATTACGAGCATCCCGTCTACACGCCGGAGTCCGTTGACGCGCAGGCACGGCTGCCGGAGCTGAGTACGACACGGACCGCGTACGCGGGCGCCTACCACGGCTGGGGATTCCACGAGGACGGATGCGCCTCGGGCGTGGCCGCCGCCGCGACGTTCGGCGTGAGGTGGTGAGCCGGATGACCGAGACGACCCGGCTCAGCCGGACGGATCAGGCACCTGCGACGCGCGAGGCGCGGGTCTACGCGTGCACGGTGCGGCATGTGCGCCGGGAGCCGATCCGCAACGATTTCACCTATCCGACCACGATGTGGCTGGTGGATCTGGACCGGCTGCCGCGGATTCCGCGGGCGCTGCGGATGTTGGCCGAGTTCCGCGCGGCCGACCACAGCGGCGACCCGGCGCTGAGCCTGCGACGGAACGTGGACGACTACCTGGAATCCCAGGGCATTGACCTGGATGGCGGACGTGTCCTGATGCTGACGGCACCCCGGTCGTTCGGGCACGTGTTCAATCCGCTGACCGTGTACTGGTGCCGGGGTCGGGACGGGGGGCCGGTCTGCGTGATCGCCGAGGTGCACAACACCTACGGCGGCCGACACCGCTATCTGCTGCGCCCGGACGAGGCCGGATTCGCCGCGACGGACAAGGATTTCTACGTCTCCCCGTTCTTCCCGGTCGCCGGCGGCTACCGGATGTCGCTGCCCGAGCCGGGTGACGGGCTCGCGCTCACCATCCGCTACGACCCGCCCGGCGCACCGCCGTTCACCGCGGTGCTGCGCGGCCATGCCAATCCCGCCGCGGGCACCACTCGCACCCTCCTGCGCGAGGCCCTGCGCCGACCCTGCCCGACGCTGCTGACCTCGGCCCGAATCCGCGTCCAGGGAATCAAGCTCTTTCTGAGGGGTCTGCCGATCGTGCCCCGATTCTCGACGGCCGATCGGCTCGCCCGGCTCTACCGCGAGTTCACCGACGGGCGTGAACTGCCGGTGAGCGTGCGGGCGTGGGACGGCAGCCAGGCCGGGCCGGCGGGGCCGCCGATGCTCGTGCTCAACTCGCCGCGGGCGCTGCGGCGCATCCTGTGGGCGCCGAACGAGCTCGGGCTGGCGCAGGCGTACGTCACCGGGGAGCTCGACGTCGAGGGCGACGCGGCCGAAGGCCTGCGCCGGGTCTGGGCGACCGCCGACCCGCACGCACGTCCGCCGCACAACCGCGTACTCCACGCAGCGCGCCTGCTGACGGAGGCCGCGCGGCTTGGAGTCCTCGGCCGACGTCCCACGGCTCCGGCGACGCAGGCGCAGGCGCAGGTCAACGGCGGACTGCACACGCTCGCCCGCGACCGCGCCGCGATCGCGCACCACTACGACCTGTCCAACGACTTCTACGCGCTGCTGCTCGACGAGTCGATGGCGTATTCGAGTGCGTGTTGGACATCCGAAGAACCCGGATACACCCTGGCCGACGCGCAGCGCGACAAGCTCGACCTGATCTGCCGGAAACTGCGGCTGGAGCCGGGAATGCGGCTGCTGGACGTCGGCTGCGGCTGGGGTGGACTTCTGATGTACGCGGCCGAACATTACGGCGTGCACGGGGTCGGGCTCACGCTTTCCCGCGAGCAGGCCGCGTTCATCGCGCAGAGAGTAGAGCGGCGCGGCTTGGCAGACCGGGTCGAGGTGCGGGTGCAGCACTTCCCTGAGTTCTGCGAGCCGCGGGCCTTCGACGCCGTCGCCTCGATCGAGATGGGCGAACACGTGGGCGCCGAGGCGTATCCCGCCTACACGCGCATGGTGCACACCTCGCTGAAGTCCGGCGGTCGCGCGCTGATCCAGCAGATGTCCCGGGCCCACGACGCGGCGCCGGGCGGCGGCCCGTTCATCGAGGCCTTCATCGCGCCGGACCTGTGCATGCGGCCGGTCGAGGAGAGCGTGGCGCAGTGGAGGGCGGCCGGATTCGCGCTGCTCGACCGGGAATCGCTGCGCTCCCACTACGTGCGGACGGTCGGCGCCTGGCGCGCGACGCTCGACGAAGCGTGGCAGAAGGCGGTGGATCTGGTGGGCGAGGAGACTGCGCGGGTCTGGCGGCTGTACCTGGCCGGCGCGCAACTGGCGTTCGAGCAGGGCCGGATGGGTGTGGACCAGATCCTCCTGACGAAGGGCGAGCAGTGACGATGGGCGTTGAGCGATGACGGGTACTGACCTGGGCACCTGGGCCGCCGGGCTGCCGATCACGGCGGCGGTGTGCCTGGTGCTGTTCGGTGCGGCGTTCGTGCTGGGAGCGGCCCGGGGGCGGCATCGCGTCGTGGACGTGGTGTGGGGACCGGCGTTCGCCGCCGTCGCGCTGACCTCGTTCGGGCTCTCGGCCGGCCACGGCGATCCGGGCCGTCGCACGCTCGCCTTGGTCCTCACCGCGGTGTGGGGTCTGCGCCTCGGCGCCCACATCGGCACACGCTCGCGCGGCAAGCCGGAAGACCCGCGGTACGAGCAGCTGCTGGACAAGGCACGCGGATCACGGCTCTGGTTCGCCTTCACGCGCGTCTATCTGCTCCAGGCGGCCCTGGTCTGGTTCATCTCGCTGCCGATCCAGGTCGTGCAGTACGGCAGATCGGGACTCGGCCCGCAGACGGCGGCCGCGTGCGCGCTGTGGCTGCTCGGGTTCGCGTGCGAGGCCGTCGGGGACTGGCAGCTCGCGCGCTTCAAGGCGGACCCGGCGAACAAGGGGAAGCTGATGACGCGCGGCCTGTGGCGTTATACCCGGCATCCGAACTACTTCGGCGACGCCTGCGTGTGGTGGGGTCTGTTCCTGCTGGGCGCCGACCAGTGGGCGGGCCTGTGCACGATCGCCTCGCCGATCGTCATGACGCTGCTGCTGACCGCGGGCAGTGGAATGCGCCTGGCGGATCGTCACATGTCCCGCACACGGCCGGAATACGCGCAGTACGCGCGCCGCACCAGCGGGTTCGTCCCGTTGCCGCCGCGCCGCCGGTAACTTGCGCCCGCACACACCTCGCCCGCCCGCGCCCCGTCACGACGCGAGCGCCGCCACCATCACCGGCACGCTGGTGGGCGACGTGCTGCCGCCCGCCGGCTCGATCGTCATGCCCACCTGCGACTGTCCGGCCAGGCCCTGCACCAGGATCGGCTGGGCCTGCGTCGCCTGCAGCAGTCCGACCGAGCGGGCCGCGCCGTCCGGGGCCATCAGCCAGAGCTGGTACGTCTTGCCCGCCGGCGCCCCCGACAGGCCGGTGAAGCTCAGCGCCGCCTCGTTGCGGCTGCGCGAGTCCACGAGCAGGGCGCTGCCGCCGCCGGTCACCGCGACCCGGGTGGTGGCCACGTCCGGGGCGGTGAGCAGCTGCGAGATCTGGGTGGCCTGCGCGTTGAGCGCGTCGAGCCGGTCCTGCTGGTCCACGGCGCGCCAGCCGAGCCCGGCGGCGAGCAGGGCCAGAGCCGCGGCCACCGACCAGCCGGCCCGCAGACGGCGTCGGCCGGTCCGCTGCCGCGTACCCGGGGAGGACTCGCCGTGGGCCGGATCGGTCAGCGGCGGAGTCTGCCGGGTGACCGCGATCCGGGCGTCCACGGCGGCCTTGAGCGAGGCGGGGGGCCGCTCGGCGACCGCGGCCGCCAAGATCGCGGCGACCTCGCGCAGTTCGCGGACCTCGGCCTCGCACTCGGGGCAGCGCGCCATGTGCGCCTCGAAGGCGGCGCGTTCGTCCTCGCCGAGCGCGTCGCACACGTACGCGCCGGTCAGGGTGTGCACGTCGGCCTCGGCCACGCTCGTCGTCACCTCCCCACCCCCAGGCAGTCTCGCAGCCTGGCGAGCCCGTCGCGCATCCTCGTCTTGACCGTGCCGAGCGGGGCGCCGAGCAGTTCGGCGACCTGCTGGTAGGTATACCCGCTGTAGTACGCCAGCGTGACCGACTCGCGTTGCAGTTCGGTCAGTCCACTGATGCAGTGGCGCAGCCGCTGCCGCTCGAGCCGTCCCTCCACCTGCTCGGCCACGTCCTCGTCCGGGAGCACCCGGGCGGACTCGCGCGCACTGCGGTCCTGCCGTTCGGTCGCCGCCTGCTCCGCCCTGACCCGGTCCACCGCGCGGCGGTGCGCGATCGTCATCACCCAGCCGCGGGCCGAGCCGCGCGCCGGGTCGAACCTGCTGGCCTGCCGCCACACCTCCACCAACACCTCCTGCGCCACCTCCTCGGCCTGGGCCGGGTCCCGCAGAATGCGCGTGGCCAGGCCGTACACCGGGCCGGAGATCTCCGCGTAGACGTGCTCGAACGCGTCCTGCTCGCCCCGGCTGACGCGGCGCAGCCAGCCGCCGAGGTCCTCCCCCGATTCGGCGCCGCGCGCGGCGGAGGCCGACTCGGCGGCCGATCGGGCGGCCGATCCGGCCGCCCGGGGAAACTCGCGCCCGCTCATCCGGCGCTCCTGCTCATCCAGCGCTCCCACGCGTACGGCGCGGCATCGGGCCGGCCAACTTCGCCACGGTCATATCCCTCTTTCGGAGCGGACGGCCATTCGGATTGGTCCGGGTCGCGCCCGGCTCGGCCGGAGCCTGCGCGCGCTTGGTCAGGTTGCGTGCCATGGCGCCGAAGACGATGCCGTGGAAGGGCTTGAGCGACCACCAGTAGGCCTGGCCGAGCAGGCCGCGCGGGTAGAACAGGGCGCGCTGCCGGTAGAGCGAGCCGTCCGGGGCGGGCTCGACGCCGAGTTCGAGCCAGGCCAGGCCGGGCAGGCGCATCTCGGCCCGCAGCCGCAGCAGCTTCGCCCGGCCGCGCTCGATCGCCTCCACCCGCCAGAAGTCCACCGCGTCCCCGACCCGCAGCCTTCGCGGGTCGCGGCGGCCGCGGCGCAGGCCCACGCCGCCGACCGCACGGTCGATCAGGCCTCTGATGGACCAGGCGACGGCGAGCGAGTACCAGCCGCTCTCGCCGCCGATCGCCTCGATCTCGGCCCACAGGGCGTCGGGGGCCGCGTCGGTGCGGCGCTGCCGTTCGTCCACGTACAGGCTGCCGCCGGCCCAGTCCGGGTCGGTGGGCAGCGGGTCGGACGGTGCTCCCGGCACCGAGCCGGAGGACCAGCGGGTGGTGACCACGGCCTCGCGCACCCGCCGCAGCGCGAGGTCCACCGCCTCGTCGAAGGGGATCAGCCCCTGCGGCGGGTCGGGGATCCAGCGCGTGACGGAGCGGTCGGCGCAGACCGCGTCGTGGTGCAGGGACTCGATCAGCGGCCGGGCGAGCGAGCCGGGGACCGGGGTGACCAGGCCCACCCAGTGGCTGGACAGGCGCGGGGTGAGCACCGGCACCGGCACGATCAGCCGGCTGCTGAGGCCGGCGACCGCCGCGTAACGTTGCATCATCTGACGGTAGGTCAATACGTCGGGGCCGCCGATGTCGAACTCGCCGACGGCTTCCGGCGCGAGTGCGGCCGCCGCGGCCAGGTACCCGATCACGTCGCGTACCGCGATGGGCTGCACGAGGCGCTCCACCCAGCGCGGGGTGACCATGACCGGCAGCCGCTCGGTGAGATACCTCAGCATCTCGAACGAAGCCGAGCCGCTGCCGATGATCACGGCCGCGCGCAGCACGATCGTGGGCACGCCCGAGTCCAGCAGGATCCGCCCGACCTCGGCGCGCGAACGCATGTGCGGCGAGAGCGGGGCGTCGTGCGGGCTCAGGCCGCCGAGGTAGACGAGGCGCTTCAGGCCGGTCTCGGCGGCCGCGGCGGCGAAGGTCTGGGCCGCGGCCCGGTCGGCCTCCTCGAACCTGGGTCCGCCGAGCATCGAGTGGATCAGGTAGTAGGCCGTGTCGGCGCCCTCGAGGGCGGCGCGCACGCTCGGCGCGTCGGAGGCGTCGCCCTCGACCACCTGCACGTCGTCGTACCAGGGCTGGTCGCGCAGACGCGCCCGCGACCTGGTCATGCAGCGCACGGTGTAGCCGGCCTCGAGCAGGAGCGGCACCAGGCGTCCCCCGACGTAACCGGTGGCCCCGGTGACGAGGCAGACCCCGGATGAGTCGGAGGGCGCGCGGGCGGCGGCGTCCGTGTTCATCACCGGACCCCGGTTCCGATCGGGGTGCGCACGTCGCTGCGCGTGGCGGCGAGGGCGGCCCGCTCCCGGGCCTCGGTCTCGGCGCGCGCCTGCTCCGGGTGGCGGGCCCGCCAGTACGGGTTGTCGTGCGGCAGGCCGCCGCTGACCCGGCCGTAGGCGCCGAAGGTGACGAGCATGATCCCGACCACGAACGAGAACATGACGTTCTGGAAGCGGAAGGCCAGGAAGTTCGCCTGGGTGTCGAGCAGGGCCAGGTTCACCGCGCCGCTCAGCACGAAGATCACGCCCATGGCGAAGTTGATCGTGGAGGCGATGTTGCCGCCGATGACCGCGCCCACGATCAGGACGGCCGCGGCCACGATGGAGATCACGCTGAGCGAGCCGTTGCTGGACAGGCCGAGCACGTGCTCGCCGCTGGTACTGAAGAAGGCGAGCCGGTCGGTGAGCCCGAGGATGCCGAAGACCAGCAGGAGCAGGCCCATGAAGCCCGCGCCGTAGCGGTAGACCCGGCCGAGTTGGTGATCCTGCGGGAGATGGTCGTAGAACTGCATGGTGGGGCCTCCGTTGACGTTCGGAGTTGCTGTTCCATCCCCTCCACCCTCCAGCCGCCGCGGCGAACCCACCAGTTGCGTAGCTTCCGCGTAGATTCGGGCCACAGGCGGCGCGGCCGTGCCGGCTTCCGCGCGGCCGACCGGCCCGCGGCCTGCGGCGGCGCCCCGGCCCTACCCGGCGGCGCCCCGGTAGCGCGCCAGCGCCTGCTCGCGGGCCTCGCGCTGGTCCACGATCGGCTCCGGGTAGTCCGAACCGATCCGGCAGCCGGAGCTTTCCTGCACGTCGGCGGGCATCAGCCAGGGCTGGGTGAGGTATTTCGCGGGCACCCGCGCCAGCTCCGGCAGATAGGTCCGGACATATCGGCCGTCCGGGTCGTGGCGCTCCTGCTGCAGCACCGGGTTGAAGATCCGCCGGTAGACCGGCTGCGGGTCCACCCCGACCGAGGCGATCCACTGCCAGTTGCCGTTGTTGTTCGGCTGGTCGCCGTCCAGCAGCAGCCGCATGAAGTGCGCCTCGCCGCGGCGCCAGTCGATGCCGAGGTGCTTGGTCAGGAAGCAGCCCACGATCATCCGAGCCCTGTTGTGCATCCAGCCCTCTTGGGCCAGCTGCCGCATCGCCGCGTCCACCAGCGGATAGCCGGTGCGCCCGGCGGCCCAGGCGGCGAAGTGCTCCTCGTCGTCCTCCCAGTCGATCGTGTGGCGGTAACGCTCCTGATATTCGAGCCGTGCGTTCTCCGGGTGGTGGTAGTGCACGTAGTGGTAGAAGTCGCGCCAGCACAGTTGGCGGCGGAACGCCTCGGCGCCCTCGCCCTCGGGCAGGCTCAGCTCCAGCTCGCGCGCGGAGACGCAGCCGAAGTGCAGGTACGGGGCGAGCTTGGAGGTGCCGTCGAGGTCGAGGCGGTCGTGCGTCTGCGCGTAGTCGCGCACCGGGCCGTCCAGGAACCACTCGGCCCGGGCCAGCCCCGCCGTCTCGCCGCCGGGCTGGGGTTCGGGCACCTCCTGCTCGAGACCGAGGTCCGCGAGCGTGGGCAGCGGCTCGTATTCGAGGCCTTCGACGATCGGCGGCATCCCCGGCGGGGGCAGCGGCTTGTGCCGCGGCGCGTTCTGCCAGGTGCGGTAGAACGGCGTGAAGGTGCCGTAGAGCGTGTCGGCCTTCGTACGCAGCGCGGTCGCGTCGTCGACGACGGTGAGCCCCGGATGCGCGACGAACTCGATGCCCTCGTCCTGCAGCACCCGGCCCACGCTGCGCCCGCGGTCCCGGGCGAAGGGGGTCAGGTCGCGGGTGGCGTGGATCTCGGTGGCCCCGGCCATCCGGGCGAGGGTGGGCAGCGCCTGCTCCGGCCGGCCGCGCCAGACCAGCAGCCGGGAGCCGAGCTCGCGCAGGTTCCGGTCGAGGTCGGCGAGCGACTCGAGCAGGAACTGGGTACGGGCCGGGGACGCATGGCGTCCGTGCAGCAGGCGGTCGTCGAGGCAGAAGACCGGAACGACGCGGTCATGGCCGTCGCAGGCGGCGTGCAGGGCCGGAAGGTCGTGCACGCGCAGGTCGCGGCGGTACCAGAGCAGGGCGGTCATCGTGTCGTACACCTCATGGTCCGCCAGCCTGCCCCCCGGCGCGTCGTGTCGCAATGTGCATAGATCGCGCATAGATTGCCCCCGATGAACGCGGTGAATCCGAGGAACCCGAGGCCTGCGGCCGACGCCGCGGACGCGCCCGCCGTGGACGCGCCCGCCGAGGGCCAACAAGACAAGGCGGGCCCGCCCGCCGAGGGCCCGGACGAGCGCGCGCCGCGGCTCACCATCGGGGCCGCGGCCCACCGCCTGGGCGTGGCGGTGCCGACGCTGCGCAGCTGGGAGCGGCGCTACGGCATCGGCCCGCGCCCGCTCACGCCCGGCGCCCACCGCCGCTACTCCCCCGCCGACATGGCCAGGCTCGAGTACTTCTGCCGCCTGGTCGGCGAGGGCGTGGCCACCGGTGACGCCGCCCGGGCCTCCCTGGCCCGCGAACCGGAGCCCGCCGCGACGGCGCCGGCCGCGGCCGAGCCGAGCGCGAAGTCCCCGCACCACGCGGGCGGCGGCCACACCCTGCCGGTCGGCAGCGGCAGCAGCTCGGCCCGCGGCCTGGCCCGCTGCGCGGTGCGGCTTGACCAGGCCCAGACACTGCGGATCCTGGACGAGGCGCTGACCCGGGACGGGGTCGTGGAGGCGTGGGAGAACACGATCAAACCGGCCCTGCTCGCGGTCGGGCGTAAGTGGACTGAGACACAGGGCAAGTACGTCGAGGTCGAACATCTGCTGTCCTGGTGTGTGACCACCGCGCTGCACCGGTTCCAGGCCGACGCCGTGGAGGCGGCAGCGGCGGCCGCGGCGGCTCCGGCCGAGGCGGGCGCCGCCGCCTGGCCGGCCGCGCCACCCGAGCCGGCGCCGCCGGAAGCGGCCCTCGCGCATCGCAGGGTCCTACTCGCCTGCGCCCCCGACGAGTGGCACTGCCTGCCGCTCGAGGTGCTGGGCGCGGCCCTGCTCGAGCGCGGCGCGTCCCCGGCCATGTTCGGCGCCGCGGTCCCCACCGACGCCCTGCGCGAGGCCGTGCGGCGCACCGATCCGGCCAGGGTCGTCGTCTGGTCGCAGACCTCGCATACCGCGGACCCGAGCGCCCTGCCCTTCCCCGGCGAGCGTTCCCGCTGTCGGGTCCTGCCGGCCGGCCCCGGCTGGCTCAGCGCGCGCCCGGCCGTGCCCGGCGTGCTGCTCACCCTCGCCGACGCGCTCGAGGCCTGCCTGGCCTGAGCTCAGCCCGGCCCGAGCGCCCGGACCACCTCCGCGTCCCGAAGCTGGTCGAACCGCTCGTACCACCGGCCCACCGCCTCGAAGTCCTTCGGAATCAGAAGGCTGACGACCACGTCCACCAGGCCGACGAAGCGCTCGAGGGCGTCGGGTGCGCACACCGGCGCGGCGAACACCAGCTTCCGCGGCTTCCAGCGTCGCAGGGCCCGTACGGCGGCGGTGGCCGTGACGCCGGTGGCCAGGCCGTCGTCGGCGAGCACCACCTCGCGCCCGGCCAGTTCCGGCAGCGCGCGCTCGCCGCGGTACGCCGCCACCCGGCGCCGCAGCTCCCGGCGCTCGCCCGCGGCCAGGGACGCCAGCCGCTTCGGTCCCGGATCCAGGCCGTAGGCGCCGGCGAACGGGCTCGGCACGATCTCCTCGGATCCCTCGGCGATCGCGGCGACGCCCACCTCGGGCGCGTCCGGCAGCGCGATCTTGCGCGCGACGAACACCTCCACCGGCACCCCGAGCCGGTCCGCGATACAGCGTGCGATCGGGACGCCGCCCCGGGGCAGGCCGAGCACGACCGGGTCGGGCAGGCCGAGCTGCTCGACCCGCTCGGCCAGCCGGCGCCCGGCGTCGGCGCGGTCGGCGAATGCGGGAGCCCGCATGATCATGTCGTCCATGCCCGCCGGTTGCCCGAGTTCGCCCCAAGCATTCACGCCGCGGACGCATCGATCGGCGGAAACCGGCAATCCGCCAAGACCAGGCCCCGGGCGAGAGGAGCAGGAGATGTCCGTGGAGGACCCGAAGACGCCGGCGGACCGGCTGCGCCGGATCGAGCAGGAGACCGACGAGCTGGCCGAGCACATGAACGAGGCCCGCGAGGCGGTGCGCCGGGCCACGAAGGCCGACTCGATGGGCTCGCCGGGCGCCGTGGGCGGTGCGGCCGAGCAGGGCACCGTGGGCGGCGACGCGAAGGACGAGGGGGTCGGGCAGGCGCCGGACGAGGCGAAGACGGACCGCGGCGGGAGGTAGCCGCGACCAGCCGCGTCACGGCGATCCGACCAGGCGCGTGCGACCAGGTGGGACGAGCGGCGTTTGCCGGGACCACGATGGGAAACCCGGCACGTCGCGCGGCCGCACCGGCACGCTCCGGCACGCACCCGAAAGTCACGCACCCGCACGTACGAGGAGGCAGAGACGATGACCACTCTCAGCACCGGGCTCCCCCCGGCCGCGGCGCAGCTCGACTCCGTGGCGAGGCTCGCCCGGCAGCTCCGCGTGGACTCGATCCGCGCGACCACCGCCGCGGGCTCCGGACACCCGACCTCGAGCATGTCGGCGGCCGATCTGGCCGCGATGCTGCTCACCCGCCACCTGCGCTGCGACTGGTCGGACCCGACCCGCCAGGACAACGACTACTTCGTGCTGTCCAAGGGCCACGCCTCGCCGCTGCTCTACGCCATGTACCGGGCCGTCGGGGTGATCGACGAGGAAGAGCTGCTCAGCACCTACCGGCGCGGCGGGCGGCTCGAGGGGCACCCGACGCCGCGGCTGCCGTGGGTCCCGGTGGCGACCGGCTCGCTGGGCCAGGGCATCGCGTACGCGGCCGGGATCGCGCTGGCCGGACGGGCGCTGCCGGACGACCCGTACCGCGTGTGGGTGCTGTGCGGGGACGGCGAGCTGGCCGAGGGCTCGGTCTGGGAGGCCTTGGACAAGGCCGGACTGCACCGGCTGGACAACCTCACCGTGATCGTCGACGTCAACCGGCTCGGCCAGACCGGGCCGACCGAGTACGGCTGGGACCTCGACGTGTACGCGGCGCGGATGCGGGCCTTCGGCGCGTCCGTGCTGGAGATCGACGGGCACGACCTGGCCGAGATCGACGAGGCGCTGGAGACGGCGAAGACGGCGGACCGGCCGACCGTGATCCTCGCCCGCACCGTCAAGGGCGCCGGGTACCCGCCGGTGGCCGACTCGCCGAACTGGCACGGCAAGCCGCTGCCGGAGGCCATGGCGCGCGACGCGATCTCGATGCTCGGCGGCGCGACCGATCTGCGGGTCGAGGGGCCGTTGCCGCAGGACCGGGATGGTGAGGCGGGCCCGGAATCGTTCGCGCACCACGTCCCGAGCCCGGCCGTCCCGCTCGTGCGGGCGCCGTCGTACCAGGTCGGAGAGCGGGTCGCCACGCGCAAGGCGTACGGGAACGCGCTGCTCGCCCTCGGAGACCAGGACCCGGACGTGGTCGTGCTCGACGGCGAGGTGGGCAACTCCACCGGCTCGCAGGAGTTCGAGCGGGCGCACCCGGAGCGCTACTTCCAGATGTACATCTCGGAGCAGCAGCTGGTCGCCGCGGCCGTGGGCCTGGCCGCGCGGGGCTGGCGCCCGTACGCGGCCACGTTCGCCGCGTTCCTCAGCCGCGCGCACGACTTCCTGCGGATGACCGCGATCGACGGCCCGGCCGTGCGCATGGCCGGCTCGCACTGCGGCGTGGAGATCGGGGCCGACGGCCCGTCCCAGATGGGCCTGGAGGACCTGGCGATGATGCGGGCGCTGCACGGTTCGACCGTGCTCTACCCCTGCGACGCCACGAGTGCCGCCAAGCTGACGGTGGCGATGAACGGGCTGTCCGGTATCAGCTATCTGCGGACCACGCGCGGCGCGTACCCGGTGCTCTACCGGCCCGAGGAGGACTTCCCGATCGGCGGATCGAAGCTGTGGGGCGAGGGCGCCGACGACGTGGCCACCCTGGTCGGCGCGGGCGTCACGCTGCACGAGTGCCTCGACGCGGCCACCGAACTGGCCCACGACGGCCTGGCCGTGCGCGTGCTGGACCTGTACTCGATCAAGCCGGTCGACGCCGTCGCCCTGCGCGCCTGCGCCGAGCAGACCCCGCTGCTGATCACGGTGGAGGACCACCGGCCGGAGGGCGGGATCGGCGAGGCCGTCGCCTCCGCGCTCGCCGACGTCCCGTGCCGGCTGCGCCACCTGGCCGTGCGCGACCTGCCCGGTTCCGACTCCACCGCGCACAACCTGGCCGCCGCCGGAATCGATTCCCGGAGCATCGCGGCGGCGGTGCGCGAATCCGCGCACTGACCTCGAAACCGACCTCGAAGGCGCGTCCCGACCTCGACCGCGGCGTTCAGGCCGGGTCGGGGCGGGGTGTCCGGACCGGCGTAGAGTTCACCCGAACCGTCGGGTGTGAGCGCGAAGGAGCCTGCCATGCAGCACAGGACACTGGGCCGCCAGGGCCTTTCCGTGGCCGCGATCGGCTACGGCGCCATGGGAATCTCGATCGCCTACGGCCCGGGCGACGAGGCGCAGGGCGTCGCGGCCATCCGGCGCGCCCACGAACTCGGGGTGACCTTCTTCGACACCGCCGAGCTCTACGGCTGGGGCGAGAACGAGAAGATCGTGGGCCGCACCGTGGCCGGGTTCCGCGACGAGATCGTGATCGCCACCAAGTTCGGCTTCACCCGCGACTTCGGCACCGACAGCCGACCCGAGCACATCCGCGAGGTGGCCGAGGCCAGCCTGGCCCACCTCGGGGTGGACCACATCGACGTGCTCTACCAGCACCGGGTGGACCCGGACGTGCCGATCGAGGACGTCGCCGGGGCCGTCAAGGAACTGATCGACGCGGGCAAGGTGCGCTACTTCGGCCTGAGCGAGGCCGGCCCGACCACCATCGCCCGCGCCCACGCCGTGCAGCCGGTCTCCGTGCTGCAGACCGAGTACTCGCTGTTCGAGCGGGACGTCGAGCGGCTCTTCCCGACCCTGGACGAGCTCGGCATCGGCTTCGTGCCCTACTCCCCGCTCGGCCGCGGCTTCATCACCGGCACCGCGAAGCCCGCCGCCGAGCACGACCCGAGCGACATGCGCTACAGCCGCGACCCGCGCTGGCACCCGGGCAACTTCGAGAAGAACGTGGAGGCGGTGCAGCGGCTCGCCGCCCTCGCCGCGACCAAGGACGCCACCGTCTCCCAGCTGGCGCTGGCCTGGCTGCTGGCCCAGGGCGAGCACATCGTGCCGATCCCCGGCACCCGCAGCCCCGAGCGGGTCGCCGAGAACGTCGGCGCGGCCGAGCTGACCCTGACCGAGCAGGACCTCGCCGCCATCCACGAGATCCTGCCCACGGGCGGCTTCGGCGCCCGCTACGGCGAGCAGTCCATGCCGAACTGGGTCTGAGCGCCGACGATCCGATCGTCGGCACGGTCCCGCCGTGGACCACGCCTCGCGGCGCTACGGGGGGGCCGTGCTGCCGTACACCAGCACTGAGAAGCCGCCCGAGGCGCCGCCGCCGGCTATGACCCCTGGCGCGACCGTTCGCCGTCGAGGAGTGAGACGAAATGCCGGGCCGTCTCCATGCCGAGTACCTCGACCTGGAGGAAGTTGCGCTGGTACTCCGCGAGCGCCGGTCCGCGCAGGCCGCCCGGCGGATAGGGCACGTAGTTGGGGCCTATGGCCATGATGAGCAGGAAGCCGCCCGGATGCGATGCCAGCTCGGTTTCAACGATCCGGCTCAGGGCCATCTCGCGCTCTACGGCCTTGTTGACCGTGAACAGGCGCCGATTCGACAGCACGACGATGCTCTTCTCGCGGTAGTACGGAAGAATGACGAGCAGTTCTTCCCCAGGCTCGAGCGCCGCGAGTAAAGCCTCTTGCTGCCGGGCGATTTGTTCGATTCCCCGCCGGTACTGATCGCCCCCGACCACGTCCGCCCTGAACGCAGGGCTGACACCTTCGGCGATTCGGCTGTCGAGCGATGACACGGGCCTTGAGAACATGCCCACACCCCACCCCTCCAAGGTCCGCGTTTGGGTAGTTCCCCCATCGGTGTTCCTCTTCGAGGATAGCAACCACGCCCCGACCGCGCGGGCGAATCGAAGATCGGCGGCCCGCTCAGCCGGCTGATCCCCGACCGCACCTCCGACCGCGCGACCATCGCGGCGAGCCTGGCCGCACTCGCCCTCGTCTTCGCCGTCAGCTTCAACATCCCGCACCTGGTCTGGGACGTGGCCCTGTTCACGCTCATCGGCATGGTCCTCGGCTCCGTCCTCGGCCAGCAGGTCGGCATCGTCACCACGATGAACCTGGCAGCGGCCCTCATCGCCGCCTCCGCGGCCGCGGCACTCCTACTGCCTGCCAAGTCCTAAGCCGCCTCCGCCTCGGCGCCCGCATCAGGATCGACGTCAGGGTCCGTATCAGGATTCCGCGGCCTCGCCTCGGAGATCGTGAGGCGGCCCTTGCGCATGACGCCGCGCAGCCAGGCGCGCTTGACGATCGAGCTGTCGTGGGTGACCAGCACGAGTGTCAGGCCACGTTCACGCCAGGATGCCTCGAGCAGGTCGATGATCTCATCGCGGGTGTCCTCGTCGAGGTTGCCGGTCGGCTCGTCGGCGAGCAGCACCCGCGGCTCCTTGACCAGCGCGCGGGCGATGCCGACGCGCTGCTGCTGGCCGCCGGACAGTTCCGAGGGCAGGTGCCTGGCGCGGTCGGCGAGGCCGACGCTCTCGAGCGCGTTCATGGTCCGTTCGCGGCGGTTCGCGCCGGACATCTTGAGCGGGACCAGGGCCGTCTCGACGTTCTCCGCGGCGCTGAGGGTGGGGATCAGGTTGAAGGTCTGGAAGACGAAGCCGATCTCGGCGGCGCGGATCTTCGTCACGGCGGACTCGCTCAGTGAACTCAGCTGCCTGCCGTCGAACTCGACCGTGCCGTGCGTCGGGCGGTCGAGGCCGCCGAGCAGCTGCAGCAGGGTCGTCTTGCCGTGGCCGGTCGGGCCCTGGATGGCGAGCCAGGCGCCGTCCTCGATCACGGCGTCCATCGGGCGAATCGCCTCGATGAGCTTGCCGTTCTTGTGGAATTCCTTGGACACTCCGGTGAGTTGGTACATTCCGACTCGACTCCTTAGATGAAAACTTTATGTGCTGTGGACAACCTCTCTCATCGTGCTCTTATTCTGTGCGTTGCGTGGCTGTTCTGGCTGGTGGCGGGCGGGCCGATCGCGGCGGATTCACATCGAATATCTGCCCTGCTCGGCAGCGAATAAGCCGAGCGGCGGTGCTGAGACGAGGAACTTTTATGCGCCACAATTGACTGTGCTTAGGGAAATGCGTTCCAAACGTGCCAGAGCCGGGCGTATTCACCGTCTTCGGCGACGAGTTCGCGGTGGGTGCCGCTCTCCACGACCTGGCCGGCCCGCATCACGTGGATGTGGTCGGCTTCGGCGGCCTGGGAGAGACGGTGCGCGATGACGAGGGCGGCTCTGCCCCGCGTCACGGTGGTGGCGGCCCGGTCGAGTACGCGGGCCGCGTCGCTGCCGCCCTCGGCGGTCGCTTCGTCGAGGACGAGGTAGGCGGGGTCGAGCAGCAGGACGCGGGTGAGCGCGAGGTGTTGGGCCTGGCCGACGGTGAGCGGGTGGCCGCCCGCGCCGACGGGCGTGGCCGACCCCTGGGGCAGGGCATCGACCCAGGCGGACGCGCCGGTGCGGTCGAGGGCTGCGCGCAGGGCCTCGTCGGACGCGTCGGGGGCGGCCAGGCGCAGGTTGTCGGCGAGGGTTCCGGCGAACACGTGCGGCTGCTGCGCCACCAGCGCGACGCGCCCGGCCGGGGCGTGCACGCGGCCGGAGCTGGGACGGTAGAACCCTGCGATGATCCCGGCCAGGGTGGTCTTGCCCGAGCCGCTGACGCCGACGACCGCGACCGTCCGGCCCGGCCCGACCTCCAGGCTGACGCCGACGACCGCGTCGGGCAGCGTGCCCGGGTCGTAGCTGAAGCAGACGTCTTCGACGCGGAGCGAGCGGTCGGCGTCGTGGGCGCGGCGCGGAGGGGACGGGGAGGCCGACGGGGAGGCCGACGGCGAATCTGCTGCGGTGGAGATGACGACGCCGAGCAGGCGGCCGAGTCCGGCGGAGGCCTGCTGGAGGTCGTCGAACACGCCGAGGGCCACGTTGATCGGGTCGAACAGGCCCACGAAGAACAGCGCCGCGCTGGTCGCGTCGCCGAGGCTGGTCTGGCCGTCGGCGATGAGCACCGCCGCCGTGGCGAGGATGGCGCCGAGGCCCAGGAACTCGGCGGCGTTGAGCCGACCGTAGAAGCGGGTGGCCAGGCGGGTGGCCTGGAACTCGTACCCGGCGGCGTCCAGCGAAGCCTCCTGGGCCACCTCGAGGCGCCGGGACTCAAGACGCAGGGCCCTGATGGTGGGCATGGCGGCGAACACGCCGAGCAGTGCGGCGGTGCGCCTGCCGTCGGCCGTGCGGCCGGCGGCGTACACGGGGCGGCAGGCGCGCAGGTACCATCGCAGGGTCCAGAGTTGGACCGGCACCGCGAGGCAGGCCGCGAGCAGGAATCTCCAGTCCAGGGCGGCCAATCCGACGAACGCCGCAGCGATGGTCAGTGCCGCCTGGGCGAAGTTGCCGAGCGCGTTCTGCGCGGCGTCGGTCAGCTGCTCGACGTCGTCACAGACCCTTGCGATCAGGTCGCCCGCTCCCCCGGCCTCGACGACGTCCACCGGCAGCGCGACGGCGGCTTCGAGCACCTGTTCGCGCAGGTCGGCGACGGCGGGCAGGACGAGTCGGGCCAGCAGTCGGCCCGCCGCGCGCACGGCGCCCGCCCCCACCACGACGGCGACGCCGAGCCGTACGGCGGGCCACACCACGGCCGAGCCGCCCCGGTGCGCCGCGAGCGCCTGCACGATCTCGCCGGTGGCGAGCGGCGCGGCGAGGCTCGCGGCCGCGGCCGATCCCATGGCGGCCAGGGTCGCGGCCAGCAGGCCGGGGCGGCGGCGGGCCTGGGCCACCGCCCACCGCAGTACGTCGCGGGAGGGCGCGACGGGAAGCAGCCGCGGGGCGTTCATCGGGTCACCAGGTTCCGGTAGGCGTCGTCGCGGCGGATCAGGTCGGCGTGCGAGCCCTCGACGGCGTCCGTGCCGGCCGCGAGGAACACCACCTGGTCGCAGCGGGAGAGCAACGCGGGGCTCGTCGTCACCACGATCGTCGTCAGGCCCTTGCGAAGCTCGGGCAGCCGCTCGGCCACGGCGTCGGCGGTCGCGGCGTCCACGGCGGTGGTGGGCTCGTGCAGGACCAGCACCGGCGGATGCGCGGCCAGGGCCCGGGCGAGGGCGAGCCGCTGGACCTGGCCACCGGAGAGGTTCCGCGCGTCCTCGCCCACCCGTGCCTGGCGGCCGCCCGGCACGCTCTGCACGACCTGGTCGGCCGCCGCCGCGTACACGGCCGCCGGGTCCGCGCCCACGTTCTCGGCGATGGTGCCGGGAAACAGCGCGGCGTCGTGGAACGAGACCAGCACGGCCTCGCGCAGCGCGCCGAGACGGTAGGCGGGCAGCGGCGATCCGTCGAGTTCCACGCTGCCGTCCACGGGGTCGTATTCGCGGGCCAGCAGCTGTGCGACGTCCGCCGCCGCGGCCGGATCGTCCAGCGCCACGCCGGTCATGCGCCCGGCGCCGACCGTGAAACCCAGCGCCCGCCCGGACCGGCCGACGGCCCCGCGGAAGGTGATCGCACCGACCCGCTCACCGACCTCGATGCCGTCTTCGCGGACATGGACGGCGGCCGGGGTCTGGATCAGGTCGAGTATCCGCTGCGCCGAGGCCAGCGCCCGGGTGCGGGCCGGGCCGAGGGCGAAGAGCGTCTGCAGCGGCCCGGTCAGGAACCGGGCGAGTCCGAGTACTGCGATGAGGTGCCCGAGGCTGAGCCGGCCGTCGAGGGCGAGCCAGCCGCCGACCGCCGCGACCGCCACCAGGTAGCAGCCACCGGCGAGACTCTCGAACGCCTCGACGGTGGCCTCCCGCGCGGCGGCACGCCGCGCGGAGACCAGCGCCGCCCGGCTGACCCGGCGGTAGTCGGCGACCGCGGCCTGCTCGGCCCCGATGCCTCGCAGCACCCGCAGCCCGCGCACCACGTCCTCGGCCAGGGCCGCGGCGTCGGTGGCGCCCTGCTGCTCGTCGCGGTACCGCCCGCGCAGCCGTTCGGAGATCCGCGCGACCGCGATCAGCAGCAGCGTCACGCAGCCGAGCACGACCGCGCCGAGCAGCGGCGAGTACCCCAGCAGCAGCGCCGCGGACGCGGCCAGGGCAATCGCCGCGGCCAGTCCCGACGCGCACATCCCGGCGAACGCGCCGACCCGGTTGGCGTCGCTGCCCGCGAGGGTCAGCAGTGCGCCGGGCGGCTGGTCGAGTCCGCCGCCCGGCGCGACGGCCCGCTCCACCACCTGGATGCGTACGGCGTGCGCCGCGTACTGCTTGGCCCGCTGGGCGGCCCGGGCCCCGAACCGGTAGGAGCAGGACAGCAGCGCGAAGTCGGCCGCCAGCAGCACCAGCCACGGTGTCAGGGCCCGCATCCCGCCGCCGCCCGCGACGGCGGAGACCGCCGCGCCCACCACCACCGGCACGAGCGACTCCCCGAGCTGATGGCCGGTGAAGAGCGCGCACGCCGCGGCCAGGTCCCGCCGCCGGGTGAGCAGGGCGGCTCGCACCAGCGCCGCGGGCGTGGCGGGGGCGGATATGGGCATGGCGCATCAGTCCCTTCCGGGGAGAGGTGGCGGGGAAGAACGCGCCGGATTGATCTTGAGAAGATTAGGTTAGCCTAACCTCATTAGCGGCGACAAGGAGGGGTCGGTCCGCCCAAGAGAAGAGCGCCAGCGGCCTCCGCCCGCAGCCGTCAGTTCCGGTGCGGCTACGATCAGCTCCATGGCGGGGGACACCTGGGGCGAACGCAGCGAGTTGATCCGGATACGACGCCGACCCGACCTGATCCACCTCTTGGTGAACATGGTGGCGGTCGGTGCGGTCGTGGCGGTCGGCACGCTGTGCATAAACACGACGAACGGGCTGCAGACCGACATCCAGCACGGCTTCCGGTTCACCCCGGCCTTCCTGCTCGACGGAGTCGCGCTACTGACCCGGATCGCCGCGTACGCGGTACCCCTCGGCATCGCGGTCGAGCAAGCGTTGCGTGGACAGGCCAAGCGCGTCGCGGACGCCGTTGTGGCCGCCGCGTTCGCCTACGCGATCGCCGGGAGTGCGGCGCCGGACCTCGGCTGCCTCGCCGCCGTGGTCGCCGCGCTGACCATCCTCGGGTTCGACGGCCGGCCGGCGTTACGCGCGTTCGCTTGTTCGTGCATTGCGATCTACTCCGTCACCGCGGTGGTCGACGGCACCTCCGGTCTCGTCGGATTCGCCGCCGCCCTCGCGCTCGGGCGCGCCGTCGCCTTCGGCTGGCGCTACGCACGCGGCGTCGCCACCGACCGGCTGACCGCCGCAGGCGTCATGGAAGCCCTCGTGCGGGCCGGCCTCGAGCCCGTGGACTGCTCGGCCGAGGATCGCGAAGCACGCCGCTTCGCAGTGCGCTGCGCCGACGGCGGCCTCCTCGACGTGCACCTGCTCGAGCGCGATCGCCAGGCAGCGCGCCTGATCCACCGAGTCAATCGTCTGATCCGCTTGCGGGCCGGTGCCCGACGCCGCGAGATGTTCGGCCTGCGCCGCGCGGTCAGCCACGAAGCCCTGATCTCCTACGCCCTGAGGAACGCGGGGATCAACACCCCGACGCTCCTGGCGGTGCGTGAGGTCTCCGCCGACGCGACCCTGCTCGCCTACGAGCACGTACCCGCGCGCGTCCTCGGCGAGATCCCGGGCGAGGAGCTCACCGACGCCACCGTCGAACGCGTCTGGAAGACGGTGCGCGAGCTCGGGCGCCATCAGATCGCCCACCGCCGGCTCTCGCCCACGTCCATCCTCGTCGACGACGACGGACACATCTGGCTGACGGATCTGCGCCACGGCGAGATCGCCGCCACCGAGCTCCAGCAGCTGCTCGACGTCGCCGAGGCCATGACCTCGCTCGCGATCAAGGTCGGCCCGGAACGCGCGGTGCGCATCGGCGCGGAGGTCCTCGGCGAGCACCGCATCGGCGCCACGCTCCCGGTACTGCAGAAGATCGTCCTCACCCGCGCCACCCGCGCCGCGGTCGGCAGATCCGGACGCCTGCTCGCCCAGCTGCGCAAGCAGGTCCTCACGCTGGAGTCGCCGACCGAGGCGGCAGCGCCCGTCAAGCTGGAACGTCTCCGCCTCAAGACCGTCCTGGCCGCGACCGCGGGCTGCGTCGCCGTCTACGGCCTGATGGCGCAGATCTCGAGCGCCGAGGACCACAGCGGGCACGGCCTGTGGCGGCTGATCGCGTCCGCCTCCCCCGGCTGGCTACTGCTCGCGGGCGCGGCCGCAGCGCTGACCTACGTCGCCGCGGCAGCGCAGCTGGCCGGCTTCATCCCCGAGTCGCTGCCCAAGGCGCGGAACCTGATGGTGCAGCTCGCCTCCAGCTTCTTCGCCCTCTTCGCCCCCGCGGGTCTCGGCGGCGTGACACTCAACGTCCGCTTCCTGAGGAAGCGCGGCATAGCCGACGGCGCGGCCGTCACCGCGGTCGGCGCCTCGCAGGCCATTGCGTTCATCGCCCACCTCGTGCTGGTCGCCGTCTTCGGCTTCTTCGTCGGCAGCGCATGGCTCGGCTCGGCCACCGGCCCCCTCGGCCTCGTGCTCGCACTCGCCCTGCTCACCGTGCTCACCCTGGCCGTCCCACCCGTGCACCGCTTCGCCCAACGCCGGTTGGCCCCGTTCTTCGAAGGCTCACTGCCCCGCCTCATCGAGGTCGCCCAAGACCCGCGCAAACTCGCGCTCGCACTCGGCGGCACGCTCGCGATCTCGCTTCTCAATACACTGTGTCTGTGGAGCTGCATCCACGCCCTCACCCCGCACGGCGCGCCGAGCTACGCCAAGGTCGCGTTCCTCTACCTGACCGTCCAGGCGGCCACCGCGGCCGTACCCACCCCGGCGGGCATGGGCGCCGTCGAGGTCGGCCTGAGCAGCGCGCTCGTCAAAGCCGCGAGCCTGGCCTCCCCGAGCGTCGTCATAGCAGTCCTCGGATACCGCCTGCTGACCACGTACCTGCCGCCCGCCCCCGGCTACGTCGCCCTGCTCCTCCTGCGCCGCCGCAACACTGTATAAAACCATGGAGGTCCAGCCATGCGCTTCCTTTACGTCGTCACCCACCCCGAGGCCACTCACCACGTAGAGCGGGTCGTCGGCGGGTGGCATGACTCGACGCTGACGAGCGCGGGGAAGAACGCTGCCGCAGCCATAGCCCGAACGCTGCGCGCGGAAATCCCCATCGGCACGAGCGTCGAGCTGGTCTCCTCCGATCTCTTGCGCACGAGCCAGACGGCTGATGAGATAGCAGCCCTTTTCGGCCTCGAAACGATCTTGGAGCCTCGACTTCGGGAGAAGTCCTACGGCGAAGCCGAGGGACGACCACAGCAGTGGCAGAAGCAGCGGTTCATCCCGCCACCCGCGCTCTGCGACCGGATGAACCACCACGAAGGAATTCAGGGAGCTGAGACCAGGGGTGAGTGCGCACGACGCGTCTACGCGGCGATGGAGGAGATCCTCGGACGCGACTGCGAGCACCAGATCATCGTGACCCACGGCGGCGCGCTGACCTTCGTCGTCGCAGCCTGGATCGAGATGCCGTTCGAGTCACTGGGTTCGGTGCGCTTCTGCGGATCCCCGGGCAGCATCACGAGACTGAGGCAGGACGACTTCTACCGCAATCGCGAGGTCGTCCACCTTGCGGACACCCGCCACCTCGACGCGGCCAACTCCACCATAGGCCTATGACAGACGACCTCGACGAACTCGCCCGCGCCTGGTGGGAAGGGCGGCGGTTGGCCGACGGCACTAGGGACGAGCGCAAGCGCTGGAGCCTTGGAGAGCCGGCCGACGTCGCGGCGGCGTGGGAGCGGGTGCAGCGGATTGTCGGGGACGGGGGTGAACCGGCGCTGGAGCTCGTCCTGGCGTTGCTGCGCGGCAGTCCGGACGAGGCCGGATACGCGATGGTCGGCGCCGGACCGCTGGAGGACGTGGTCACCAGATACGGCAACGACCTGGCGCCACGCCTCGATGAGCTCGCGCGTCAGTCCCCTGCATTCCGCCGGGCCTTGGCCTCCGTGTGGCTCTGACCCACAAGCCTCTGACCCGCGAGACTCAGCCCGCTGCGTCCTCCGACAACGGCACCGTCGCCTCCAGCTCGCGCAGCCACACGGCGGCCGAACCGTCGGAGGGGGCGCGCCAGTCGCCGCGGGGGGAGAGGGAGCCGCCGGCCACGACCTTCGGGCCGTTGGGCATGGCGGAGCGCTTGAACTGGGCGAAGCCGAAGAAGCGGCGGACGAAGTACTCCAGCCAGTGGCGGATGACGGGCAGGTCGTAGGCCACCTGCTTGGCCTGCGGGAAGCCCTCGGGCCAGGCGCCGGCTTCGGCGTCGTGCCAGGCGTGCCAGGCCAGGAAGGCGATCTTCGACGGGCGGAACCCGAAGCGCAGCACGTGGAAGAGGCTGAAGTCGTGCAGGGCGTACGGGCCGATCCGGTCCTCGGTGGACTGCAGCTCCTCGCCGGGCACCAGCTCCGGGCTGATCTCGGTGTCCAGGATCGCGATGAGGGTCTCGTCGGTCTCCGGTTCGGCGAACTGGCCGGAGCTGACGACCCAGCGGATCAGGTGCTGGATCAGGGTCTTGGGTACGCCCGCGTTGACGTTGTAGTGGCTCATCTGGTCACCGACGCCGTAGGTGCACCAGCCGAGTGCCAGCTCGGACAGGTCGCCGGTACCGAGGACGATGCCGCCCTGCTGGTTCGCCAGCCGGAACAGGTAGTCGGTACGCAGGCCGGCCTGCACGTTCTCGAAGGTGACGTCGTACTGCGGCTCGCCCGCGGCGAAGGGGTGGCCCATCTCCTGCAGCATCAGCCGCGCCGTGGCGGTGATGTCGAGTTCGTGCGCGCTCACGCCGAGGGCGCGCATCAGCTTGTGCGCGTTGCCCTTGGTGTGCTCGCCGGTGGCGAAGCCGGGCATGGTGTAGGCCAGGATGTCGGTGCGGGGTCTGCCCATCCGGTCCATCGCGCGGGCGGCGACGATCAGGGCGTGGGTGGAGTCGAGGCCGCCGGAGATGCCGATGACCACCTTCGGGCCGCCGATCGCGGTCAGCCGCTGCTGCACTGCCGCGACCTGGATGTTGTAGGCCTCGTAGCAGTCAAGGGCCAGGCGGTCCGGGTCGGCGGGCACGAACGGGAAGCGGTCCACCCGGCGGCGCAGCCCGAGGTTTGCGGTCGGCGGCTGGAGCCGGAACTCGATCCGGCGGTGCGCGTCGGCGCGGGCGTGGGCGCGGCGGTTGTCGTCGAAGGTGCCCATGCGCGAGCGCTCCTGCCGCAGCAGGTCGAGGTCCACGTCGGCCACGGCGTACTGGTCGCCGGCCGGGAAGCGCTCGGTCTCGGCCAGCAGCGCGCCGTTCTCGTAGATCATGGTCTGCCCGTCCCAGGACAGGTCCGTGCTCGACTCGCCGAGGCCCGCCGCCGCGTAGACGTAGGCGGCCAGACAGCGCGCGGAGGCCGAGCGGCACAGCAGTCTGCGATCCTCGGCCCGGCCCACGGTGATCGGGCTGCCGGAGAGGTTGACCAGCACCGTCGCCCCGGCCAGCGCCGCCTCGGCGCTCGGCGGCACCGGCACCCACATGTCCTCGCAGATCTCCGCGGCCACCACCAGGCCCGGCAGGTCCGCGGCCTCGAACAGCAGGTCCACGCCGAACGGCACCTCGGCCCCGGCGACGCGGATGGCCCCGCCGCGCTCGTTCTCGCCGGAGGCGATCTGCCGCCGCTCGTAGAACTCCCGGTAGTTCGGCGGGTAGGACTTGGGCACCACGCCGAGCACGCGGCCGCGGTGGACGAACACGGCGCAGTTGTAGATCCGGTGCCGGTGGCGCAGCGGGGCGCCCACCACCAGGACCGGCAGCAGGTCCGCCGACGCGGCCAGGATCGTCCCGAGCGCCGCCTCGACCTCGTCCAGCAGGACGTCCTGCAGCAGCAGGTCCTCGATCGAGTAGCCGGTCAGGCCGAGCTCGGGGAAGACCGCGACCGCGACGCCCTCCTGCGCGCACGCGCGCGCCTGGCGCAGCACGGCCTCGGCGTTGGCCCGCGGGTCGGCGACGACGGTGTGCCCCGTGCACGCGGCCACGCGCGCGAAGCCCTGCTCGTAGATGGACCAGAAGTTCAACACGCTTCCCCAGGTGCGGCGGACGGACACCACGACCCTAGCGCGAAGCGGCCGCACGCGTGATCGCCACGCCTCCGACCGCCCGCTTTGTCCGTCGTCCGGAAGATCGCGACGCGGGCGCGGGTGAGCGTGCGATGCTGGGGCCCGTGTCCACCGACGGGCTGTCGAAGAGCTATGCGATCGCCGACGCGGCGGGG
>NZ_JAGSOG010000103.1 GCF_018139695.1 Actinospica durhamensis
TAATTCGTCTGCAGCGTCAGATGGGTATAAGAGACAGGGACCCCCGGCCGCGAGCCGAGCCCGGCCGGACGCTCAAGGAGCTCGCCGCCGCCGTCGCGCAGGCCAGGATCGTAGGAACACACGACGCGCTGGACCTGGAAGTGCGCGGCTTCACCCTGGACTCGCGTGCGGTGCGTCCGGGGGACCTGTACGCCGCCCTGCCCGGGGCCTCCGCCCACGGAGCCCAGTACGCCGAGGACGCGGCCTCCCGCGGCGCGGTGGCCGTGCTGACCGACGAGGAGGGCGCCAAGCTCTCCGCCGAGGCCGGCCTGCCCACCGTGCTCGTGCCCGAGGTGCGCCCGGCGCTCGGCCCGATCGGCGCGGCCCTGTACGGCCAGCCGGCCGAGGCCCTGACGATGCTCGGCGTCACCGGGACCAACGGCAAGACCACCACCACCTTCCTGATGGACGGCGGCCTGCGCGCGGCCGGCCTGCGCACCGGGGTGATCGGCACCACCGGCACCCGGATCGGGGACGTGGCGGTCAAGACCCTGCGGACCACCCCCGAGGCCCCTGACCTGCAGGCGCTGCTCGCCGCGATGCGCGCGCACGAGGTGCGGGCCGTCGCGATGGAGGTCTCCAGCCACGCGCTGGCCTACGGCCGCACCGCCGGGATCCGCTACAAGGTCGCCGCCTTCACCAACCTGACGCAGGATCACCTCGACTTCCACGCCGACTTCGAGGACTACTTCGAGGCCAAGGCGAAGCTGTTCACCCCCGGCTACACCGACCTGGCCGTGGTGAACCTGGACGACCCGTACGGCCGCCGGATCGCCGAGCGGGCGCGGTCGCAGGGTGTGGAGACGTGGACCTTCTCGCCGACCGGCGGGGCGGCCGACTGGCGGGCCGTGGACGTCGAGGCCTCCATCAACGGCTCCGCCTTCACGATCGTCGGCCCCGACGGCACCCGCCGCGACGCCTCGGTGCGCCTGGCCGGGCAGTTCAACGTGGCCAACGCGCTGACCGCGATCGTCGCGCTGATCGCCGCCGGCGTGGAGCCGACCGCCGCGATCGCCGGCGTGGCCTCGGTGCCCGGCGTGGCCGGACGCGTGCAGCGGGTCGAGGCGGGCCAGGAGTTCCTGGCCGTGGTCGACTACTCGCACACCCCCGACTCCATCGGCGGAGTGCTCGAGACGCTGCGCCCGGTGACCACCGGGAAGCTGCGCATCGTGGTGGGCTGCGGCGGGGACCGGGACCGGGCCAAGCGGCCGCTGATGGGCGCCGCCGCGGCCCGCGGCGCCGACGAGGTCATCCTCACCAACGACAACCCGCGCTCCGAGGACCCGCTGGCCATCCTGGCCGCGGCCGAGGTCGGCGCGCGGGCCGCGGTGGCGGACGGGGCGCGGGCCGCGCTCGAGGTCTGCCCCGACCGGGCCGAGGCGATCGCCCGCGCGGTCGCCCGCAGCGAACCCGGCGACACCGTGGTGGTGGCCGGGAAGGGACACGAACAAGGTCAGGAGATCGCCGGAGTGATCCACCCCTTCGACGACGCGGCGGTCCTGCGCGCCGCGATCTTGCACGAGGCGGGCCGAAGGGCGGAGCTCGGGTGATCGCGCTCACGCTCGGCGAGCTCGCGCGGATCGTGGACGGCGAGCTCGCCGTCGGAACCGACCCCGCGCTCACCGTCACCGGCCCCGCCTTCCTCGACTCGCGCGAGCTCGTGCCCGGCGGACTGTTCGCCGCGTTCGACGGCGAGCAGGTCGACGGACACGACTACGCCGCCGCGGCGATCGAGGCCGGCGCCGCGGCCATGCTCGGCAGCCGCGACGTCGGCGTGCCCGCGGTACTGGTGGCGGACGTGGAGCAGGCTCTGGGCCGGCTGGCCCGGGAGGTGCTGGCCCGGCTGCCCCGGACCACGGTGATCGCCCTGACCGGCTCCTCCGGCAAGACCTCCACCAAGGACCTGCTCGGCCAGGTGCTGGCCGGGCACGGGCCGACGGTGTTCACCAAGGGCTCCTTCAACAACGAGAAGGGCCTGCCGCTGACCGTGCTGCGCGCCGACGAGGACACCAGGTTCCTGGTGCTGGAGATGGGCGCCCGCGGCATCGGTCATATCAAATTCCTGTGTGAACTCGCCCCGCCCAGCGTCGGCCTCGTGCTCAACGTCGGCACCGCGCACGTCGGGGAGTTCGGCTCCAAGGAGCAGACCGCGCTGGCCAAGGGCGAGCTGGTCGAGTCGCTCCCGGCGGACGGCCTGGCCGTGCTCAACGCCGACGACCCCCTGGTAGCCGAGATGCGCTCGCGTACCGCGGCGCCGGTGCTCACCTTCGGCGAGAGCGACGCGGCCCGGGTGCGGGCCGAGGACGTCGAGCTCGACGAGAACGGCTTCGCACACTTCACCCTCGTGCTCAGTGCCGCCAACGCACCGTTGAGCCCGGAGAAGCCGGACCAAGCCGACGGCGCCTCGGCCCCGGTGGCCCTCCAGGTGGTCGGCGAGCACAACGTCTCCAACGCCCTGGCGGTCGCGGCCGTCTGTATCGGCATGGGCATGTCCGTCCCCGACGTCGCCGCGGGCCTTTCCGCGGCGCGGGCGCTGAGCGGCGGCCGGATGGCCGTGACCACGCGGCCCGACGGCGTCGTCGTGATCGACGACGCCTACAACGCCAACCCGGAGTCGGTCCGGGCCGGCCTGAAGGCTCTGGCGATCCTGGCGCACTCGCGTCCGGACGCCCGGTCCTGGGCCGTGCTCGGCCAGATGGCAGAGCTCGGTGACCGCTCCGTGGAGGAGCACGACGCGATCGGCCGTTTGGCCGTACGCTTGCGCATCGACCGGCTGGTGGCCGTCGGCGCCGAAGCCGCGATGATCCACGCCGGGGCCGGCCACGAGGGCTCCGGCGGCCAGGACAGCGCCCTGGTAGCCGATCCGGACGAGGCGATCGCGCTGTTGCGCGAGCAGCTGCGTCCGGGGGACGTCGTGCTGGTGAAGGCGTCCAATTCCGTAGGCCTGCGCCGAGTGGCCCGAGCCCTGCTGGAGGATCCACAGTGATGAGAGCGGTCCTGTACGCGAGCGTCATCGCCCTGGTGTGCTCACTGATCGGCACCCCGGTGGCGGTCAAGCTCTTCGCCCGGCGCGGCTACGGCCAGGAGATCCGCGAGGACGGCCCCCAGTCGCACCAGGTCAAGCGCGGCACCCCCACCATGGGCGGCACCGTGATCGTGCTCTCCACCCTCATCGCCTACTTCGTCACCAAGCTCGCGACGGGCAAGTGGCCGACCAGTTCGGCGCTGCTTGTGCTGTTCTTGATGACGGGTCTGGGCATCGTCGGCTTCCTCGACGACTTCATCAAGATCTACAAGCAGCGCTCGCTGGGCCTGCGTGCGAAGGCGAAGCTGATCGGCCAGTCCGTGGTCGCCATCGTCTTCGCGATCCTGGTGCTGCACTTCCCGAACGCGATGGGCTACACACCGGCGAGCGACCACGTCTCGTTCCTCTACGACATCGGCTGGCTCAGCCTCGGCCCGGTGCTGTTCGTGGTCTGGAGCTATCTGCTCATCTCCGGCTGGTCCAACGCGGTCAACCTCACCGACGGCGCGGACGGACTGGCCACCGGAGCCTCGGTGATGGCCTTCTCCGCGTACGTGGTCATCGGGGTCTGGCAGTACGGCCAGAGCTGCGGGAGCGCGCCGAGCAAGGGCTGCTACGAGGTACGAGATCCGCTCGACCTGGCCATCGTGGCCGCCGCGCTGATGGGCGCCTGCTTCGGCTTCCTGTGGTGGAACGCCAGCCCGGCCAAGATCTACATGGGCGACACCGGCTCGCTCGCCCTCGGCGGCGCCTTCGCCGGCCTGTCCATCTGCTCGCGCACCGAGGTGCTTGCCGTGATCATCGGCGGCCTGTTCCTGATCGAGATGTTCTCGGTGGTCATCCAGGTCGGCTCGTACAAGCTCCGGGGTGGCAAACGCGTGTTCAAGATGGCGCCGTTGCATCATCATTTCGAACTGTTGGACTGGCCCGAGGTCAACGTCGTCATCAGATTCTGGATCATCGCCGGACTCTGCGTGGCGTTGGGCCTAGGCGTCTTCTACGGCGGGTTCGCCGCGACGAAATGAGCACCGTGAGCACCGTGAACGGCAACGAAAAGGGCACCGGCGCGAACTGGCGCCTGCCCGACCCCGACGGCCTGGCCGAGGTGCCGTGGCAGGGCCTGCGGGTGTGCGTGGTCGGCGCGCGCGTGGTCGGCATCTCGGCGGCCGAGGCGCTGCTCGGCCTCGGCGCGCACGTCGTGCTGTGCGACCGCTACGACGACGAGCAGACCGCCGAGCGCTCCGCGCGCGTGGCCGGGCTCGGCGCGATCCTGCGCCTGGGCGACGACCACACGCTGCCCGAGGACTGCGAGCTGCTCGTGGTCGTCCCCGGCATCCCGCCGACCGCCCCTATCGTGGCGGCCGCGCGGGAGGCCGGGATCCCGGTCTGGGGCGACGCCGAACTGGCCTGGCGGCTGCGCCGGCCGCTGCCGGACGGTACCTACGCCCCCTGGGTCGGGCTGACCGGCACGAACGGCAAGACCACCGCCGTACGGATGCTCACGGCGATGCTGGAGGCGGCCGGGAAGCGCGTGGTCGCCTGCGGCAACGTCGGCTTCCCGCTGGTGGACGCGGTGACGGCCGAGGACCCGTACGAGGTTCTGGCGATCGAGCTCTCCAGCTTCCAGCTGTACTGGTCCGAGTCGCTCAGCCTCAAGGCCGCCGCGGTGCTCAACATCGCGCCGGACCACCTGGACTGGCACGGCACGATGGAGGACTACGTCGCGGCCAAGGCCCGGATCTACGAGCGCTGCCAGGTCGCCTGCGTCTACAACGTGGCCGACAAGGTCACCGAGCGGATGGTCGAGGAGGCGGACGTCACCGAGGGCTGCCGGGCCGTCGGGTTCACCCTCGGCGCCCCCGGGCTCTCGATGCTGGGCGTGGTCGACGGCATCCTGGCCGACCGCGCGTTCATCCAGGACCGGCGCACCTCGGCCGCGGAGCTCGGCACCATCTTCGACGTGGAGCCGCACGCCCCGCACAACATCGCCAACGCCCTCGCCGCCGCCGCCCTGGCCCGCGCGTACGGCGTCCCGGTCGAGGCCGTGCGCGACGGGCTGCGCAACTTCCGCCCGGACCCGCACCGCATCGAGTTCATCGCGGTCCTCGGCGGCGCCGACTACGTGGACGACTCCAAGGCCACCAACACCCACGCCGCCGCCGCGTCGCTGGCCTCCTACGAGCACATCGTCTGGATCGCCGGCGGCCTGGCCAAGGGCGCGCAGTTCGAGGACCTGGTGGAGAAGGCGGCCACGCGCCTGCGCGGCGTGGTCCTGCTCGGCCAGGACAGGGCCCTGATCGCCGACGCGCTGCGCGCCAAGGCCCCCGACGTCCCGGTCAAGGACATCGGCGGCGCCGACACCGGCCTCGACGCCCAGACCGCCGTAGAGGCCGCCCTCGACGCCGCGGCCGAGTTCGCCCAGCAGGGTGACACCGTCCTGCTGGCCCCCGCCTGCGCCTCGATGGACCTGTTCGTCTCCTACAACCAGCGCGGCGACGTGTTCGCCGAACAGGTCCGCCGCCGCAAGGCAGCCCAGACCGAGGCGGAGAACGCGGCCGGAGCCGAAAGCGCGGCGGAGAACGCCTCGTAGATCGCAACGAACGCATAACGGCGCGAGTCTCGGGAGTCACACGATTCCCGAGACTCGCGCCGCGCCACGTTGATCCGGCGCCGTCGCGGGCGTCGCGAGGGCGAAGGTCGAAAATCGCATTTACCTTCTGACGCGTGGTCACTTCTACACACGAAACCCTGCACCGCTTCTTCCGGGACCATCCCGAGACGATCGACCGGACGTTCCACGCCGTGGGAATGACGAACTTCCCGAAGACGGCCCGAGTCCAGCTGTTGCCCAACGACGTGACGGAGATCGAGCCGCTGGAGCGCCGCGTCGACACGGCGATGCTGGTCGAGTCGGTCGACGGGCAGGTGTTCATCCTCGTGTTCGAGTCCCAGGGCAAGGCGGACGAGGCCAAGCGGCTCAGTTGGCCGTACTACGTCGAGTATCTGCACAGCCGGCACGGGTGCCCGGTCGTGCTCGTCGTGGTCTGCCAGAACCCGTCCACGGCGGCGTGGGCCCGCGAGCCCATCGTCCACGAGGCCGCCTTCTGGCTCACGTCGGCCACGTATCCGCTGGTGCTGGGCCCGGAAAACGTGCCGTCGCTCAAGGACATCCCCGAATCGGAGTTGCTGCTGGGGGTGCTCTCCGCGGTCATCCACGGCGATGGGACGGACGCCTCGGACCTGGCGCGGCTCGCCAAGAACCTCCGGCGGCTCGACCCGCAGACCCGCGTCGATCTCGCCACGTACGTACTTCTCGGACTCGGATCCTTCCCCATCGCACAGAGCTGGATGAAAATGATGAATGTGGACTACGAAACCCTGCGCACCTCGCCGATCATCCGCGAGTGGCTGGACGCACACGACCAGGAGCTCACGGCGGAGGCCGAGGCTCAAGGCAAGGCCCAGGGCCTGGCCGAGGGTCGGGCGGAGGGCTTGGCCGAGGGTCGGGTGCAGGGCCTGGCGGAGGGCATGGTCGAGGGCATGGCCAAGGCCAAGGCCGAGAGCATCCTCCATATCCTCGACAAGCGCTCGGTCGAGCTCTCCGGTCTCGAGCTGCAGAAGATCTACACCTCGACCGACCTGGACCAGCTCGACCGCTGGCTCGACGCGGCGCTCGGTGTCACCAGCGCGGACGAACTGTTCGGACGACGCCCGCGCGCATCTGACACTCCGTAAGATCCCCCCATGACGGTTGAGATCACCCCACTCGAGTCCGTGACGCCCGACGTGGTCGAGGCGTTCGAGCGGCTGCTGCCGCAGTTGTCGGCGCGGGCGCCGGAGATCGGGGAGGGGGAGTTGAAGCGGGTGGCGGCGTGGCAGGGGGCGACGGTGCTGCTGGCGCGGCTGGACGGGCGGATCGTGGGGACGCTGACGCTGGTGCTCTTCCCGATCCCGACCGGGACGCGGGCGTGGATCGAGGACGTGGTGGTGGAGTCCTCGGCGCGGGGCAACGGGGTGGGAGCCGCGCTGGTGCACCACGCGCTCGACCTGGCGCGGGAGGCGGGGGCGCGGACGGTGGATCTGACCTCGCGTCCGTCGCGGGTCTTCGCGCACCGGCTCTACGAGAGCGTCGGGTTCGAGGTGCGCGATTCGCGCCTCTACCGGTACGAGCTGTCCCGGCCGTAGCCCGCCGGCCCCGCGTCCTCCCGCGTAGCGCGCGCCGGGTGCGCTAACCTCGCCGGGAGAGTGTGGCGGGGCGGAGAGGCGAGGCGGCATGGGCTGGATCGGGCAGGCGCGTACCGGGCTCGGGCAGGCCCGCCGTTGGCTGCGCCACCCGATGGCCCCGTACTTCATGCTGATCGGCGCGACCACGCTGCTGGTCGGGATCGGGCTGCTCGAGGTGTATTCGGCCTCGACGACCAGCAACCTGGTCAGCGGCAAGCCGGAGCTCGGCACGATCGCGAAGCAGGCGATGTCGGTCGCGATTGGCGTGCCGCTGATGGTGATCGCGGCCCGGCTGCCGGTGCGCTTCTACCGCCTGCTCGCCTACCCGCTGCTGCTGGTCTCGCTGCTCCTGCTGCTCATGGTGCTCGCGTTCGGGCAGGTGTCCGACGGCGGCAACCAGAACTGGCTGCAGTTCGGGCCGTTGACGATCCAGCCGAGTGAGTTCGCGAAGTTCGCCCTCGTACTGTGGGGCGCGGACCTGCTCGAGCGCAAGGAGAAGCGGCTCGCCAGCTGGGACCACCTGATCGTGCCGCTGCTGCCGATGGCCGGGCTGATCGTGGGCCTGGTCATGCTCGGCGGCGACATGGGCACCTCGATGGTGATCGTGGCCATCACCTTCAGCCTGCTGTGGGTGGTCGGCGCGCCCGGGCGGCTGTTCACGGTCGTCTCCGGCGGCGCGGCGGGCCTGGCCACGCTCGCGGTGCTGATGCGCCCGAGCCGGGTGCGGCGCTTCACCGAGTTCCTCTCCAGCACCACCGCCGACCCCACCGGCACCGGCTACCAGGCCGCGCAGGGCTTCTCCGCGCTCTCCTCAGGGGGCTGGTTCGGCGTCGGGCTCGGCGCCAGCCGGGAGAAGTGGGGACAGCTGCCCGAGGCGCAGACGGACTTCATCTTCGCCATCATCGGCGAGGAGCTCGGCCTGTTCGGCACGCTCGCGGTGCTCGCCCTGTTCGCCGTACTCGGATACGCCGGGCTGCGCATAGCGCTGGACGCCACCGACGGCTTCGTGCGGCTGGCCGCGGCCGCGGTGACCGGCTGGCTGATGGCGCAGACGCTGATCAACCTCGGCGCGGTGCTCGGCGTGCTGCCGATCGCGGGCGTGCCGCTGCCTTTCGTCTCCTACGGCGGCTCCTCGCTGCTGCCCTCGCTGGCCGCGGTCGGCATGCTGCTCTCCTTCGCCCGTTCGCAGTACCGCGGCCTGCCGCACGCGGACGCCGCGGACGGGGGCGGCGTGGACGGCGGCGGCGCCGAGGGCGAGAGCACCGCCGCGTCATCCGCACCCGCTAAGCTCGGCTCCCGACCGCCGAGTGCGCGCGGACGGGCCGCCGAGAAGTCAGGACTTGCCCCGTGACCGAAGATCGACCGCTGCACGCGGTGCTGGCCGGGGGCGGGTCCGCCGGACACATCGAGCCGGCCCTGGCGCTGGCCGACGCGCTGCGCCGGCGCGACCCGCGGTCCTCGATCACCTGTCTCGGTACCGCCAAGGGCCTCGACACCAAGCTCATCCCGGAACGCGGCTACCCGCTCGAGCTCATCCCGGCCGTGCCCATGCCGCGCAAGCCCACCATGGACGTGTTCACCGTCCCGTCCCGGCTGGCCGGCACCGTGCGCCGCGCCGCCGAGGTGCTGGACAAGGTGGACGCGCAGGTCGTGGTCGGCTTCGGCGGCTACGTCTCGCTGCCGGCCTACTTCGCCGCGCGCCGCCGCGGGGTGCCGATCGTGGTGCACGAGGCGAACGTGCGCCCGGGCCTGGCCAACCGGGTCGGGTCCCGGATGACCGACTGGATCGCCACCGGCTCGCCGGACTGCCGCCTGGCCGGCGGCCGCTACCTGGGTATGCCGCTGCGTCAGATGATCGCGAAGCTGGACCGTCCGGCGCTGCGGGACGAGGCGCTGCGCACCTTCGGCCTCGCCCCGGACCGCAGAACGCTGCTGGTCTACGGCGGGTCGCAGGGTGCGCGCCGGCTCAACGAGGCGATCGAGGGCGCGTGCGGCGCGCTGGCCACCGCGGGGGTGCAGATCCTGCACGCGGTCGGCCGGGGCAACTGGCGCGACCAGGACGTCTTCCCGGTCTCCGGGGCCGCCTACGTGCGCGTGCCCTACCTCGACCGGATGGACCTGGCCTACGCCGCGGCCGACCTGGTGCTGTGCCGCGGCGGCATGATGACCTGCTCCGAGCTCGCCGCGGTGGGGCTGCCCGCGGTGTACGTGCCGCTGCCGATCGGCAACGGCGAGCAGCGGCTGAACGCCCAACCGGTGGTCCGCGCGGGCGGCGGGATCCTGATCGAGGACGAGGGGCTGACCCCGGCCTGGCTGCTCGAGCACGTGCTGCCGCTGCTCGCGGATCCGGGGCGGCTGGCCGAGATGGGAGCCGCGGCAGCCGCGTTCGGCCGCCGCGACGGCGACGAGGCGCTCGCCGATCTGGTGTACGAGGCGGCCGGGCGCACCGGGCAGCCCGCCGAGGCGCAGGGAGCATAAGCGGACCATGAGCAACATCCACGACCTCTACCATCAGCTGCTCGAGCCGACCCCGCCGGCCGAACGGCTCGGCCGGATCCACTTCGTCGGCATCGGCGGCGTCGGCATGGCGCCGGTGGCCCGGGCCGCGCTGGAGCGCGGGCTGCCGATCTCCGGCAGCGACATCAAGCGCACCGCGGTGATCGAGGAGCTCGAGCGCGACGGCGCGGTCGTCACGATCGGGCAGCGGCCGGAGAACCTCGACGGCGTGGACACCGTGGTCGTCACCACCGGGCTGCGCGGCGACAACATCGAGGTCCTCACGGCCAAGGAGCGCGGGCTGACGGTGGTGCACCGGGCCACGATGCTCGCCTCGCTCATGGTCGGGCGCACCGCGGTGCTGATCGCGGGCACCCACGGCAAGACGACCACGACCTCGATGATCGCGGTCGCGCTGACCGAGCTGGGCCAGGACCCGTCCTACGTGATCGGCGGCGAGATCGGGGCCACCGGGATCAGCGGCCGGTCCGGCAAGGGCGAGGTGTTCGTGGCCGAGGCGGACGAGTCCGACGGCACCTTCCTGCACTACTGCCCGGACATCGCGGTGATCACCAACGCAGAGCTCGACCACCCGGACTACTTCGCCTCGGTGGACGCGGTGCACGAGGCCTTCAAGCGGTTCGTGGAGCGGATCAAGCCGGGCGGCACCCTGGTCGCCTGCCGCGACGACGCGGGCGCGCGCATCGCGATCGAGCACGCGCGCACGCTCGGCCTCGCGGTCACCACCTACGGCGTGGCCGAGGACGCGGACGTCGCCGTCACCGAGACCCGGCTGCGGCCGGACGGGGCGCACGCGCGCTTCGTGACCGCAGGCGGCTCGGTCGAGGTCGAACTCAAGCTGACCGGCCGTCACAACGTGGAGAACGCGGCGGCCGCGTGGGCCGTGCTGGCCTCGCTGGTCGAGCCGGACGAGGCCGCGCGGGCGCTGGCCCACTTCACCGGGGCCCGGCGCCGGATGGAGCTCAAGGGCGAGGCCGCGGGCGTGCGCGTCTACGACGACTACATGCACCACCCGAAGGAGATCACCGCGACCCTCGCCGCATACCGGGAACTGGCCCACGGCGGCCGGCTGATCGTCGCGTTCCAGGCGCAGCGCTACTCGCGGGCGCAGACCTTCCTGCGCGAGTACGGCGCCCCGCTCGGCGCGGCCGACCACGTCGTCGTGCTCGAGGTCTACCCGGGCTCCGGGGAGGACCCGATCCCGGGGGTGACCGGCTCGGTCATCGCCGGGGACGTGCCGCTGCCGGCCGGACAGGTGGCGTTCGAGCCGGAGACCGCGGCGGTGCCCGCGCTGCTGGCCGACCTGGTCGAGCCGGGGGACGTGGTGGTCACCGCGGGCGCGGGCGACGTCACCACCGTGGGCCCGGCGCTGCTCGAGCTGCTGCGCCGGCGCGCGGTCCAGGTGATCGGGTGAGCCCGCGATGACCGGCGCCGGTGGCGGACGGTCCACGAACGAGCGCGCCGCCGCCGACGCCGCCACGGCCGGATCGCGGCGTCCCGGGGGCGCCGGCCGCGTCTCCGATCTGCCCGCGCGGCTGTACGCGGCGCGGATGCGCACCCGTTCGCGCCGCCGCCGGCTCACCGTCACGCTGAGCGTCACCGCCTGCCTGTTCGCCCTGGTCGGCTACCTGCTGCTGTGGCACACCTCGCTGATCGCGGTGCGCGGGGTGCACGTGCGCGGGACGAAGTCCGTCACCGCGGCGACGGTGCTGACTGCGGCTCAGATCCGCACCGGCAGCCCGATGGCCGCGCTCGACACCGCCGCCGTGGCCGCCCGGATCGAGCGCATCCCGCAGGTGGCCTCGGCCTCGGTCAGCCGGGACTGGCCCGGCACGGTCGAGATCAGCGTGGTCGAGAGGGTCGCCGCGGCGCTGGTGCCGGACGCCGCGGGCTACGCGATCGTGGACGGCGGCGGAGTGGTGTTCGGGCAGAGCGCCACCGTGCGCTCGGGTCTTCCCGTCATCGACGTCTCCGGTGCCGCCAAGGACGCCGAGGTGGTGCCCGGAGCGCTGGCCGCGCTGCGGGCGCTGCCGGCCGCGCTGGACCGCAGGATCGCCTCGATCACCGCCACCGATCCTTATGCCATTACCCTGACGCTCACCGACGGCACGACGGTGAACTGGGGCGGTGGCGAAGACGCCACGCAGAAGGCTGCGGACCTGACCGCACTGATGCGCGTGGGCGGCGCGCACCACTACGATGTGAGCGCTCCGAACGCTCCCGCGAAATCCTGAAATAGACCGACAATACGGTGAAGCGTGGAAGAATAAGCAAAACTGTCCGGGGGTCAGTTTCGGCGTGTTCGTTGCGGGGTGTGCGTCCGGCGACCTACTGTCGTGTCACCGATCGAGTCATCGAGATGATGTTGACGGCCGTCAGGGGCGATAAAGTCTTTGAGCGGACCGTGTGCGCGGCCACCCGTGCGCGCCGCGGCGGACCAACTCACCAGTGCGAGAGGCCTTCGAATCGTGGGTGCACCCCAGAACTACCTCGCCGTCATCAAAGTCGTGGGCATCGGCGGCGGCGGTGTCAACGCCATCAACCGAATGATCGAGGTCGGACTCAAGGGTGTCGAGTTCATCGCGATCAACACGGATGCACAGGCGCTGCTGATGAGCGACGCCGACGTCAAACTCGACGTCGGGCGGGAATTGACCCGCGGTCTCGGCGCAGGGGCGAATCCCGAGGTGGGCAAGAAGGCCGCCGAGGATCACGCCGAGGAGATCGAAGAGGTCATCAAGGGCGCCGACATGGTGTTCGTGACGGCCGGTGAAGGCGGTGGCACGGGTACCGGCGGCGCTCCGGTGGTGGCCCGCATCGCCCGTGCGCTCGGCGCGCTGACCATCGGCGTGGTCACCCGGCCGTTCACCTTCGAGGGACGGCGCCGGGCCACCCAGGCCGAGGAGGGCATCGCCGCGCTGCGCGAGGAGGTCGACACCCTCATCGTCATCCCGAACGACCGGCTGCTCTCGATCTCGGCGCCCGGCGCGACCGTGCTCGACGCCTTCAAGTCGGCCGACCAGGTGCTGCTCAGCGGCGTCCAGGGCATCACCGACCTGATCACCACCCCGGGCCTGATCAACCTGGACTTCGCCGACGTGAAGTCGGTCATGTCCGAGGCGGGCTCCGCGCTCATGGGCATCGGTTCGGCCCGGGGCGAGAACCGGGCCACCCTGGCGGCCGAGATGGCCATCTCCTCGCCGCTGCTCGAGGCCTCCATCGACGGCGCCCGCGGGGTGCTGCTGTCCATCTCCGGCGGCTCCGACCTCGGCCTGTTCGAGATCAACGAGGCCGCGCAGCTGGTGTCCGAGGCGGCACACCAGGACGCGAACATCATCTTCGGCGCCGTGATCGACGACGGCCTCGGCGACGAGGTGCGGGTCACCGTGATCGCGGCGGGCTTCGACGGCGGCCAGCCGTCCAAGCGCCGCGACACCGCCTCCACCCGGCGGCCCGAGGTGACCGAGACCGCCACGGTGCAGAACGGCATGCTCGGTACGCTCTCCCGGCCGGAGGACGACGAGCCCACCCAGTCGCTGCCGATTCCGCCGACCCGGGTCGAGGAGGACGACATCGACATCCCGGACTTCCTCAAGAACCTGAACTAACCCGCGCGGCACGGACCGGATAGGCTCCGAACGTGGAGATCTACCAGCACGGACGGATTCGGTTCGCCTTCTCAGACCGGCACGGCGGTGTGAGCGCCGAGCCGTACGGGTCGCTCAATCTCGGGGATCACGTGGGCGAGGACCCGGGGGTGGTCGGGGAAAACCGCGCCCTCGCCGCGCGGGCGCTGGGCCTCGAGCCCGAGCGCGTGGTGTATCTGACGCAGGTTCACGGGGCCGAGGTGGTCCGCGCGCACGGCCCCTGGAGCGGGCCGCGGCCGGAGGCGGACGCGAGCGTCACCGACGTGCCCGGTCTCGCCCTCGCCGTCCTGGTCGCCGACTGCACCCCGGTGCTGCTCGCCGATCCCGAGGCGGGCGTGGTGGCGGTGGCGCACGCGGGACGCCCGGGGATGGCCGCCGGCGTGGTGTCGGCCGTGGTCTCCCGGATGCGCGATCTCGGCGCGCGGCCGGAGCGGATCATCGCCCACACCGGCCCGGCCGTGTGCGGGTCCTGCTACGAGGTGCCCGAGGCGATGCGCGCGCAGGTGGCCGAGCGGGTTCCCGAGTCCTGGGCCGTGACCCGCCAGGGCACCGCGGCCGTGGACGTGCCCGGCGGCGTCTGGGCGCAGCTGCGCGCGGCCGGTGTCACCGAGGAGCACGCGCACCGTTCGCCGGTGTGCGCGATGGAGTCGGCCGAGCACTACTCCTACCGCCGCGAGGGCGTCACCGGGCGGTTCGCCGGATTCGCCTGGATCGACGCGGCATGAGCGAGGCGGACGCCGCGCGCCGGGCCGAGATCGCCGCCAACCTCGAGACCGTCAGGGCTCGGATCGCGGGCGCCTGCGCCGCGGCCGGGCGCTCGGCCGCGGAGGTGAACCTGGTCGCGGTGACGAAGTTCCGGCCGGCCTCCGACGCGCTGCACCTGTTCGCGCTCGGGCAGCGGCTGTTCGGTGAGAACCGGGACCAGGAGGCCGCGGCGAAGAGCGCCGAGGTGGCCGCCGTCCTGTCCGCGGTGCCCCGGGATCAGTGGCCGGAATGGCATTTCATCGGACAACTGCAGACCAACAAGGCGAAATCAGTCGTCTCCTATGCGGACGCGGTCGAGTCGGTCGACCGGGTGGAACTCGTCGCCGCCCTGGCGAAGGCGGCCGAGCGCTCCGGGCGCAGGCCGCGCTGCTTCGTCCAGGTCAATCTGGATCCGCGGGCCGTGCGCGAATCCGGCGGCCGCGGCGGCGCGCATCCGGACGAGATACTGCAGGTCGCCGACGCCGTGGCGGACAGCGGTGCGCTTCGCCTCGAAGGGCTGATGGCGGTCGCGCCCCTGGACGCGCCCCCCGAACCCGCGTTCGAGCGCCTGGCCGCCCTTGCCGCGAAACTGCGTGGCGTCCATCCTGATGCCGTGTCACTCTCGGCGGGGATGAGTGGGGATCTCGAAGCCGCGGTGGCGGTGGGGGCGACACACGTGCGGATCGGGTCCGCGTTGCTCGGTGGCAGACCTCCACTGCGGTAACGTCGTGATTCAGGCGAGTGTTCATGGTTAAAGCCGATCAGCCGCTGACTGAGACATCGCACCATCGCCGACCACCGCAACATCGCCCTGCTACGGAAGGACGGGCACATGCCGGGGTTCATCAAGAAGACGGCTGTCTATCTCGGCTTGTCCGAGGGCGACGATCCCTACGCTTACGACGAGGAGTACGAGGGCGGCGAGGACACCGAGCTCCGCCCGGTCGCCGTGTCGCAGCACCGTGACGAGGAGGAGCCGGAGGAGGAGTACGTCCCGCGCTTCGCCCCGCAGGCGCCGCGTTACGGCGAGTCCCCGGCCCGGCCGGCCGAGCCCGCCGAGCAGGAGGTGCGCCCGCTGTTCCTGGCCGCACCGCGCCGTCCGAGCATGCCCGCCGGCCGCGTGGTCGCGGCCGAGCCGGCCCGGCCGACCCCGGTCGCGGTCCTGGCCGAGCCGTACGAGCGCGCGGCGGGCGCCGGCGGCGGCGAGCCGTACCGCATCACTACCCTGCATCCCCAGCGCTACGACGACGCGCGCACCATCGGCGAGCACTTCCGGGACGGCACCCCGGTCATCATGAACCTCAGCGAGATGGGCGACGCCGACGCGAAGCGCCTGGTCGACTTCGCGGCCGGCTTGGTTTTCGGTCTGCGGGGAAGCATCGAGAGGGTGACGCAGAAGGTGTTCCTGCTCTCACCTGCTAACGTCGATGTGACGGCCGAGGACAAGGCCCGCATCGCCGAAGGCGGGTTCTTCAACCAGAGCTGACACGCGGTGTCCGACCGGACGCCGACGGTGACGGCGGTCCGGAAGGAACGGTGTGGCACATGGGACATGTGGTCATCGAGATCGTCACGGTGGCCTTGTGGGTCTACTGGATTCTGCTCATGTTCCGGCTGGTCATGACGTGGGTTTTCCAATTCGCCCGCTCCTACGACCCGCACGGTGTCATGCTGATTGCCGTGGAGTCCGCCTATACCGCCACCGACCCCCCGCTGAAGTTCCTGCGGCGTTACATCCCGCCGTTGCGGATCGGCGGTCTGGCGCTCGACCTGGCGTTCTTGCTGTTAGTGATCATCCTTTTCCTGGCGATCCAGTTCGTCGGGAGCGTCTGACGATACATAACAGCCAGGACACGAGATATTGTCTGTCCGGTACGCCGACGACCACGCCGAGGTGAAGAGATGCCGTTGACCCCCGAGGATGTTCACAACAAGCAGTTCACGACCGTCCGCCTACGCGAGGGTTACGACGAGGAAGAAGTCGACGCCTTCCTGGACGAGGTGGAGGCGGAGCTGACCCGCCTGCTGCGGGAGAACGAGGAGCTGCGGGCCAAGCTGGCCGCGGCGACCCGGGCCGCGGCGCAGGCGCAGCAGCAGGCTCAGCAGGCCCAGCAGGCGAATATGGACCGGGGCCCCGGGCCCATGGACCGCCCGCAGCTGGACCGCGCCCCGGTGCCGATGGACCGTATGCCGCAGCGGCGCGAGCCGCAGCCCATACCTCCGCAGCTGCCGGCCCCCATGCCGATGGCGATGGCGGTTCCGCAGCAGCCCCAGTTCCAGCCCGGCGGCGACTCGGCCGCGCGCGTGCTGGCCCTGGCCCAGCAGACCGCGGACCAGGCGATCGCGGAGGCCCGCAACGAGGCCAACAAGATCGTCGGCGAGGCGCGCACCCGGGCCGACGGCCTCGAGCGCGAAGCCCGCGGCAAGGCGGAGGCGCTCGAGCGGGACGCGCAGGACAAGCACCGTACCGCCATGGGCACCCTCGAGCAGGCCCGCGCCTCGCTCGAGCGCAAGGTCGAGGACCTGCGCGCGTTCGAGCGCGAGTACCGGCAGCGGCTCAAGTCGTATCTGGAGAGCCAGATGCGGCAGCTGGAGTCGAACAGCAGCGACGACTCCGCGCTCGCCCGCTCCTCGGCCTCCTCGTTCGGCGGCGGCGTGCCGCAGCTCGGCCCCGGCCCGTCCGCTCCGGCCCCGCAGCCGCCGCAGCCCCAGCAGGCGATGCCCGGCATGGCCGGCATGCCCGGTATGGGCGGCCCCGGTCTCGGTGGCGGCATGGGCATGGTCCCCGGCATGGCTCCGCAGCAGCAGGGCGGTTACGCCTCCGCGGTGCCGGCCCCGCCGATGCCCGCGCCCGCGATGGCCGGTTCCTCGATGAGCCAGATGACCCAGACGATGGCCCCGATCCGGCCCGGCGTCCCGCCGCAGCCGAACCCGGGTATCCCGCAGGCCCCCTCGCCGATGCGCGGCTTCCTGATCGACGAGGACCCCGAGTCGTAGGAACCGACGGCTGGTCGGCCCGGGCGAGTCGGAGCCCGGGCGCCGTCGGACACCTCGCTGCCGGATCGCGGGCCCTCGCCGGGCGCGCGCCCCTGGCGAGGCGTGCGGACGGCTGCTTGACTGACGGTTGTGGAGCAGCAGACGCCTGCCGAGGCATGGCGGGCCGCACTCGCGGCGGCGAGTGCGGGATACGCACCCGCGCCGCCACGGCCGCTCGTGCCCGGTGATCCAGGGGTGGTGGGCCCCTATCGGATCGAGGCGGTACTCGGCCAAGGCGGGATGGGCAGGGTGTTCCTGGCCAGGGACACACGGGATGAACGGGTACCGGCGGCCGTGAAGGTGCTGGCCCGGACCGGGGACGCGACAGCGTGGTCGCGGTTTCGACGGGAGTTGGCGGCGGCGCGCCGCGTGCAGGGGCACGGGACGGCGCGCGTGCTGGACGGGGACGGGGAGGCCGATCCGCCCTGGTTGGCGGTCGAGTACATCACGGGCCCGACGCTGGACCGCCTGGTGGCCGAGCGCGGCCCGCTGGACGCGGCCGCGGCCGCCGGCCTCGCGGTGGGCGTGGCCGGGGCCCTCGGGGAGATCCACGCCGCGGGCGTGGTGCATCGCGATCTCAAGCCGGCCAACATCATCCTGAGCCCGGACGGGCCGAGGGTGGTGGACTTCGGCATCGCACGCACGGTGGACGCGACCACCCTGAGCGTGACCGGGTGGGCCATGGGCACCCCCGGCTACATGGCACCCGAGCAGATCACCGACCCGCGCACGGTGGGAACCGCGGCGGACGTGTTCGCCCTCGGCTCGGTGCTGGTCTTCGCGGCCACCGGCGCCTCGCCCTATCACGGCGGGGACGCGCCGAGCGTGGTCTACCGCATCGTGCACGAGGCCCCGCGCCTGTCCGGCGTGCCCGCCTCGCTGCGCCCGCTGGCCGAGGCCTGCCTCGCCCGCGACCCGGCGGCCCGGCCCCGGGTGGAGGCGGTGGCCGCGGCGGCGCTGCGCATCGTGGACTTCGAGGCGGCGCGCTCGGCCGAACGCGCGCGCGAACTGGTCGAACCGCTGGCCGCGACCGCTCCACCGCGCCGCGTGCCCGAACTGCCGGCGTTCACGTTCCCGGTGCCGCTGCCGTCACCCTCCGCGCCCGGGCCGTCCACCCCGCCGGGCACGCCCACGCCCATCCCGACGCCGGACCCGGCCGTCCCGCCGCTTCCGCCCGCCGCCGATCCGTACGACCTAACCCTGGCCACGCGCACCACGGCCGGGCGCATCCCCGCAGGTCGGCGCCGTCGCTCGCTGGCTCTGCTGACCGTGCTCGCGGTCGCGGCGCTGGGCGTGAGCGGCTGGTTCGCCGCCGAGGCCCTGGCGCATCCGTCCCCGGGTGCGTCGGCCACCGGGACCTCGCGCACCTCCGGCACGGTGGGCGCCCGCGTAGGCTCGACCTCCTTCGCGGGCGGCACCGTGGTGCTCGGACCGGGCTGCGGGACGAGTTCCTGGGGTGTGTTTTCCGTCACATCCACGACGCTGGAGCGGGGCGTCGGCGGGGGAGATCCGGCCTGCGGCGGCGCGGCCGACGCCTTCCGAAAATCCGGCTCGGACGCCGAGGCGAGCCCGCCCGCCTCCCGTGCGACCTGGCACTTCCGCTTCCACCGGTCGGTGCGCTGCACGCTCTCGGTCTACATCGCCGCCGCCGACCCGTCCTCAGGTCGCGCGCTCTACCAGGTCACCGCGCACGGCGCCGTCACGACCTTCGCCATCGCACAGGGCCAGGCCAAGGGCACCTTCGTCACGCCCGCCGCACTGACCGGCCTGACGGCTCCGAACGGCGACATCGAGCTGGTGCTGACCGACCTGACCGCGGCCGCGGGCGACGCCAACCACGTCACCGCGTCGAGCGTCTCAGCGGCCTGTCAGGTGGCCTGAGGGCCCGTCGGCCGCCGTCAGAGCCCTGTCGGGGTGCTCGGAGTTCTCCGGGTATTCGGGCCGCTCAGGCCGCGGGCCGCCGGAGTTCGTACACGATCATGTCGCGGGCGGGCTCGAAGCGCTGCTCCAGGGCGCCCGCGCGGAAGCCGAGGCGCTCGGCCACCCGCGCCGACGCGGCGTTGCGCGGATCGATCAGCGAGGTGATCCGGTCGATGCCGAGCGTGCGCCAGCCCCAGGCCAGGAACGCCTCGGCGGCCTCGGTCGCGTAGCCGTGCCCGTGTGCCTCGAAGCGGTAGGTCCAGGCCGCCTCGACCTCGTCCCACTGCTCCCAGTACTGCAGACCCGAGCGGCCCAGGAACCGGCCGTCCTCGCGCGACTCGACCGCGAAAAGGCCGTGGCCCCGCTGCGCCCACTGCTGCTCGACGATGCGCAGCCGGTCCACCGCCTGCTGCTCGGTGTACGCGCCGACGAACGTGTTCACCCGCGGATCCGCGTGCATCCGCACGAATTCGGCGACGTCCGCAGGGTTCGAGGTCAGGGGTCGCAGTCGCAGCCGCGGCGTCTCCAGCACGATCGTTTGGTTCATGCTCCGATCGTGCCAGAGACGCCCGCGGCGATGATCAGCCGATCAGGATTTCGTCACGGAGAAGCTCAGGCCCAGGTCGGCGTCGGCGAAGGCGCCGTCCACCGGCACCTCGCTGCGGGTGAACTCCACCGCCAGCACCTCCTGCGCGATCGCGTCCCGGTGCGCGGTCAGCGCCTCGCCGGTCTCGTCCGCGGCGTGCCAGAGCAGCACGATCCGGTCAGAGACCTCGAGCCCGCTGGTCTTGCGCGCCTCCTGGATCAGCCGCACCGCGTCCCGGGCCAGGCCCGCGAGCCGCAGTTGCGGAGTGATCGTCAGATCCAGCGCGACGGTCTCGCCGCCGGCGGTCGCCACCGCCCAGCCCTCCTTCGGCGTCTCGGTCACGATCACCTCTTCGGCCTCGACCTCGACCTGCTCGCCCTCGACCTCGACCGCCACCCGGCCCTCGGCGCGCAGCCGGGCCGAGAGCTCGGCCGCGTCCGCCGCCGCGATGGCGTTGGCCACCAGCGGGGTGCGCTTGCCGAACCGCTTGCCCAGCGCCCGGAAGTTGCCCTTCGCCGAGTACTGCAGCAGGTCGCCCGCGGCCGCGCTGAGCGCGTCGGTGCCCTGCACGTTGAGCTCCTCGGCCACCTGCGCGCGCAGCTCCTCGGTCAGCTCGGCCCAGCCGTTCGCGCCGACCAGGGCCCGGCCGAGCGGCTGACGGGTCTTCACCCCGGACTCGGCGCGGGTGGCCCGGCCCAGCTCCACCAGCCGCCGCACCAGGTCCATCCGCGTACCCAGCCGGTCGTCGATCGGGGCAGCGTCCGCCGTCGGCCAGCTCGCCAGGTGCACCGACTCCGGCGCGTCCGGGTCGACCGCGCGCACCACGTCCTGCCAGACCCGCTCGGTGATGAACGGCACCAGCGGCGCCATCAGCCGGGTCACCGTCTCGATCACGGTGTGCAGGGTGGCCAGCGCGGCCGGGTCCGCGTCCCAGAACCGGCGGCGGGAGCGGCGCACGTACCAGTTGGACAGGTCGTCCACGTACGCGGCCAGCAGCTTGCCGGTCTGCTGGGTGTCGAAGTTCTCCAGCGCCGCGTCCACGTCCCGCACCAGGCGGCTCAGCTCGGAGAGCACCCAGCGGTCGAGCACCGGGCGCTCGGCCACGGCCGGATCGGCGGCGGACGGGGTCCAGCCTCCGGTGCGGGCGTAGAGCACGTGGAAGGCCACGGTGTTCCAGTAGGTCAGCAGGGTCTTGCGGACCACCTCCTGGATGGTGCCGTCGCCCACCCGCCGGGCCGACCAGGGCGAGCCGCCGGCCAGCATGAACCAGCGCAGCGGGTCGGCTCCGTGCCGGTCCATCAGCGGGATCGGCTCGAGGATGTTGCCCAGGTGCTTGGACATCTTGCGCCCGTCCTCGGCCATGATGTGGCCGAGGCACAGCACGTTCTTGTACGAGGACTGATCGAACACCAGGGTGCCGACCGTCATCATCGTGTAGAACCAGCCGCGGGTCTGGTCGATCGCCTCGCAGATGAAGTCGGCCGGGTAGGCCGCCTCCAGCTCCTGCTCCGAGCCGGGCAGGTGCGGGTAGCCCAGCTGCGCGAACGGCATCGAGCCGGCGTCGTACCAGCAGTCGATGACCTCGGGCACCCGCTGGGCCGTCGCGCCGCACACCGCGTCGCCCGCCTTGTCCGGGCAGGCGAAGGAGACCTCGTCGATGAACGGGCGGTGCGGGTCGAGCTCGGCCAGGTCCCGAGCGGCCAGCGCGCCGAGCTCGGCCAGCGAGCCCACGCAGGTCAGGTGGCCCTCGGCGCAGCGCCAGATCGGCAGCGGAGTGCCCCAGTAGCGGTTGCGCGACAGGGCCCAGTCGACGTTGTTGTTGAGCCAGTCGCCGTACCGGCCGTGCTTGACGTTCTCCGGGTACCAGGTGGTGGCCTCGTTCTCCCGCAGCAGCGCGTCCTTGATCGCGGTGGTGCGAATGTACCAGGACGGCTGCGCGTAGTAGAGCAGCGCGGTGTGGCAGCGCCAGCAGTGCGGGTAGGAGTGCTCGTACTCGAGGTGCCGGAACAGCACGCCGCGCTCGCGCAGGTCGGCCGTGAGTGCCTCGTCCGCCTTCTTGAAGAACACCCCGCCGACCAGCGGCACCGACTCCTCGAAGGTGCCGTCCGCGCGCACCGGGTTGACCACAGGCAGGCCGTAGCCGCGGCACACCTTCAGGTCGTCCTCGCCGAACGCGGGCGCCTGGTGCACCAGGCCGGTGCCGTCCTCGGTGGTGACGTACTCGCCCAGCACGACGTAGTGCGCCGGGGCCGGGAACTCGATGAGCTCGAACGGACGCTGATACGCCCAGTACTCCATCTCGCGCCCCGTGAAGGACTCGCCGGTCGCGCTCCAGCCCTCGCCCAGCGACTTGCCCAGCAGCGGCTCGGCCACCACCAGGGTCTCGGTGCCGTCGGTCGCCGCGACGTAGGTCACCTCCGGGTGCACGGCCACGGCGGTGTTCGACACCAGCGTCCACGGCGTGGTCGTCCACACCAGCAGCGCGGCCCGGCCGGCCAGCGGGCCCGAGGTCAGCGGCATCCGCACGTACACCGAGGGATCCACGACCGTCTCATAGCCCTGAGCCAGCTCGTGGTCGGAAAGGCCGGTGCCGCAGCGCGGGCAGTACGGCGCCACCCGGTGGTCCTGCGCCAGCAGGCCCTTGTCGAAGATCTGCTTGAGCGACCACCAGACCGACTCGATGTAGGACGGGTCCATGGTCCGGTAGGCCTGGGACATGTCCACCCAGAAGCCCATCCGGTCGCTGAGCTTCTCGAACTCGCCCACGTGCCGCTCCACCGAGGCGCGGCACTTGGCGTTGAACTCGGCGATGCCGTACGCCTCGATGTCCTGCTTGCCGGTGAAGCCCAGCTCCTTCTCCACCGCGAGCTCGACCGGCAGGCCGTGGCAGTCCCAGCCGGCCTGGCGCTCGACGCGGTAGCCCTTCATGGTCTTGAACCGCGGGAAGACGTCCTTGAACACGCGCGCCTCGACGTGGTGCGTGCCCGGCATGCCGTTGGCGGTCGGCGGGCCCTCGTAGAAGGTCCAGCGCGGGCCGTCGGCGGTGGCCTCGAGGGACTTGCGGAACACGGACTCGCGCCGCCACAGCTCGAGCACCTCGTGCTCCAGGGCGACCAGGTCCACCTGGGCGGGTACGGGTCGGTACATCGGCGGGCCCCTCCGCTTCTCGTCGCGGCCGCCTCGCGGCGGCGTCTGCGGTCAGCGAAGGGACGAGCGCGCCGGTCGGCGCGTCCCGCGGTACCACCCTCCTTGGCGCCCCGCCGGCCTCCGGCGACACGCCCCCTCAACTCGCGGAAAGGCCGGTTCTACTGGGGCCGGGCGCCGCCCGGCCGGTTCTTCCGGCGGCTCGGGGGTGATGGCCCCGTCCTCGCCTGCTCGATCCGCGCTCTCAGTGTAAGGCCCGGCCGCGCTCGTGGTGACCGGATAAACCCCGGCCCGCGCACGGTCGCCCCGGCCCGCCCACGGTCGCACCGGAGCACGCGGGGGGCGCGGTCCAGGCCCGCGCTCCTAGGCTGGGCGCATGGTCGCTCAGCCCCCTGCCGCGCGTGCGCCGGTGCCGGTCCGCTTCCCGATCCGGGTCAGGCCGGGGGCGGCGCGCACGAAGGTCGGGGGGTCGTACGGAGACGCGGGGGCGCTCGTCGTGGCGGTCACGGAGCGCGCGGTGGACGGGAAGGCGACCGCGGCGGCGCTGGTCGCGCTGGCCCGTGCGCTGGGGTTGGGGCGTGGCGCGGTCACCCTGGTGAGCGGGGCCGTGAGCAGGGACAAGGTGGTGCGGGTGGCCGATCCGCCGGAGGATTTCGCGGCCCGGCTGCAGGCCCTGCTCGGGTGAGTGGATCACCTTACCACAGGTAGCGCAGCGATCACCCTCCGTGGGGTCAGCCGGTCGGCCCAGTGCTCAGGGGGAAAGATCTTTGCCGTTCCGTGATTAGTGCCGGAGCCGACCGGGCACCAATCAGCCGCGTAACCCGTTATGCGGAATGGGTGAATTCGGCGCCACCGCGCCGCACCGCCCGCAGCCCGGCCGGCCCGCCCCGGCGCGAGAGCGCGCTTTTGGCGGTGACCGGTCACTTTTGATCCGATCCGAGAGCGAGGGATGCACCTGTGAGCACCACCGCGCGTACCACCGCCGCAGCCTCGGCGGCGCCGTCGTCCGCCGTCAAGAAGGCGCCGGCCGCCAAGTCCGCCGCGCGCCCGGCGACCAAGGCGCCCGCCGCCCGCGCCCCGCGCACCCCCGCTCGCACCAGCGCCAAGCCCCACGGTGGAGTGGAGAACCTGCCGGTGCGTGCCGGCGAGGATCCGTGGACCGTCGAGGAGATCAACGAGGTCGAGCAGGACCTGCGGGCGGAGGTCGACCGGCTGCGCGCCGACGTGGCCTCGGCCGACCGGGCCCTGGACGACCTGCTGCGCGATGCCGGAACCGGGGCCGGGGACGACCAGGCCGACACCAGTTCGAAGAACTTCGAGCGCGAGCACGAGATGTCCATCGTGAACCACGCCAGGGACATGCTGGTGCAGTCCGAGCGGGCACTGGCCCGGATCGCGAACGGCACCTACGGGGAGTGCGAGTCCTGCGGCGAGGGCGTGGGCAAGGCGCGCCTGCAGGTCTTCCCGCGCGCGACGCTGTGCAAGGACTGCAAGGAGAAGCAGGAGCGCCGCTGACGCGTCGGCGGGGGACGGGGCGCGGCGCCGCGACGGCCGCGGGCCGGCGGGAACGGCCCGAGGGCGGCCGCGGCGTGGCGGCCGAGCTCGGCGGCACAGTGACCGCACGAACCCGGAAGAGGTAGGGTCGGCGGGTGGACAACGCACGGGGCGGCCGGGACCAGGCCCTTGAATCAGACCTCCTCCCGTCGTCCGGCCCGCGCTCCGCGGCCCGGCGGCGCGTGGGCATCCTGTTCGCCGTCGCGGCACTGGTGTACGTGCTGGACGTGGTGAGCAAGCTACTCGTGGTCGCCTACCTGACCCCGGACCGGCCGGTGCGCGTGATCGGCTCGCTGGTGCAGCTGACCTACACCCGCAACTCCGGCGCGGCCTTCTCCATCGGCTGGGGCGACACCGTCGTGTTCTCGCTGATCGCGATCGGCGTGGTGGTGGTCATCCTGCGGCTGGCCCGCCGGCTCTACAGCGCTCCGTGGGCCGTGGCCCTCGGCCTGCTGCTGGGCGGCGCGGTCGGCAACCTCACCGACCGGATCGCGCGGGCCCCGGGTCCCTTCCGCGGCTGGGTGGTGGACTTCGTCCAGCTGCCGCACTTCGCCATCTTCAACCTCGCCGACGCCGCCATCACCTGCGGCGGGGTGCTCATGGTGCTGCTCGCCTTCCGCGGCCTGCACCCGGACGGCACCGACGAGCGGGCCGCCTACCAGGCACGCAAGTCCGCCGCGGAGGCCGAGCCGGACGAGCAGGCGGCGCCGGAGCAGTCCGCCGAGCCGGAGCACGCCGACTCCGAGCAGCCCGCGTCCGGCGAGGACGCGGACGAGCGCGAGACCGAGGCCGGCGACGAGGCCGAGCGGGAGCACGAGCACCGCTGATCAGCGGGCCCGGTAACCTGGTCGGATGAACTCCACCGCCCGCTCCCTGCCCATCCCCGACGGCCTGCACGGTGAGCGGGTGGACGCCGCCTTGGCCCGGATGTTCGGGCTGTCCCGGACGAAGGCGGCGGAACTGGCCGAGCAGGGCCTGGTCTCGATCGACTTCAAGCCCGTCGCCAAGTCCGACCGGGTCCGCGGCGGCGCCTGGCTCGAGGTCGAGCTCCCGCCGCCGCCCGGCGCGCAGGAGTTCGACGCGGCCGCGATCGCCGAGCCGGTGCCCGGTATGCGGATCGTGCACGACGACGAGGACATCGTCGTGGTGGACAAGCCCGTCGGCGTCGCGGCGCACCCGAGTCCCGGCTGGCTCGGCACCACCGTGGTCGGCGGCCTGGCCGCGGCCGGCTACCGCATCTCCACCTCCGGCGCCGCCGAGCGCCAGGGCGTGGTGCACCGGCTGGACGTGGGCACCTCGGGCCTGATGGTCGTGGCCAAGTCCGAGCACGCCTACTCGGTGCTCAAGGACGCCTTCCGCGAGCGCACCGTGGACAAGCGCTACAACGCGCTGGTGCAGGGCTACCCGGACCCGATGAGCGGCACCGTCGACGCCCCGATCGGCCGGCACCCGAAGCTGGACTACAAATGGGCCGTCACGGCCGACGGCAAGGACTCGGTGACGCACTACGACACCATCGAGGCCTACCGCCGGGCCACACTGCTCGACATCAAGCTGGAGACCGGGCGCACCCACCAGATCCGGGTGCACATGGCCGCGCTGCACCACCCGTGCGTGGGCGACCTGACCTACGGCGCGGACCCCAAGCTCGCCCAGCGCCTCGGGCTGGGCCGGCAGTGGCTGCACGCCGCGCGCCTGTCCTTCGCCCACCCGGCCACCGGGGACTGGGTCGGATTCAGCTCGCCCTACCCCGAGGACCTGCAGCACGCCCTCGACCTGATCGCCGAGGAGAGCTGACCCACCCCGTCGGCCCCGCGGTACCCGCACCACCCTGTCGGACCCGTCGCGAAGGAGCGCACCCGTATGACCGTCACCTCCGGCCTTGAGATCCACCTCGTCCGCCGCCCGGTGGGCGAACCGGTACCCGAGGACTTCGCGCTGGTCCAGGCAACCGTCCCGGCGCCCGCCGCGGGGCAGGTGCTGGTGCGCAACGACTGGCTTTCGGTGGACCCGTACATGCGGGGCCGGATGAACGACGTCAAGTCCTACGTGCCGCCGTTCGCCCTCGGCGAGGCGATGGAGGGCGGCGCGGTCGGCACCGTGGTCGAGTCCGCCGACGACGCGGTGCCGGTCGGCGCGAGCGTGCTGCACATGGCGGGCTGGCGCGAGTACGCCGTGCTCCCGGCCGCCGCCGTGCGCGTCGTGGACCCCGCGCTCGCCCCGGCCCAGGCCTACCTCGGCGTGCTCGGCACCACCGGCCTGACCGCGTACGCCGGGCTGGTCGAGGTCGCCCCGGTCAAGCCGGGCGACGTGGTGTTCGTCTCCGGCGCCGCGGGCGCGGTCGGCTCGGTGGCCGGGCAGGTCGCCAAGCGGCTCGGCGCGGCGAAGGTCGTCGGCTCGGCCGGCGGGCCCGAGAAGGCGGCCCGGCTGACCGGGGAGTTCGGCTTCGACGCCGCGATCGACTACCGCCTCGGCGACGTCGAGGGCCGGCTCAAGCAGGCCGCGCCCGAGGGCATCGACGTGTACTTCGACAACGTCGGCGGGGAGCACC
>NZ_JAGSOG010000104.1 GCF_018139695.1 Actinospica durhamensis
CCCCTCCCCCGCCGCAGCGCCGTCCGTCCGCGAGCAGTCGCAGGTTCCGCACATGGGTCAGGCCACCTCCACCGACAGGATCCGCAGCTCCGCTCCGGCCAGCACCTCGACTCGGGCGCTGCCGCAGCGGCACAGCGGGATCAGGTCTTCGAGTTCGAATTCCTCCGTACAGTCCCGGCAGCGCACCCGGCCCGCCGGCTCCTCGATCTCCAGCCGGGCGCCCTCGGCCGCCGTGCCCGCGGCCACCACGTCGAAGCAGAACCGGACCGCGTCCGGCAGCACTCCGGACAGCCGTCCGATCTCCAGCCGCACGCCGCGGATGAGCCCGCCCTCGAAGCGTTCGACGACGGCGTCCACCACGGACTGGGTGATCGACAGTTCGTGCATGGCCCGCGCCTCAGCAGATCCGCGGCAGCGGGTCGCCGACCAGCATGTCCACGATGCGGGTGCCGCCGAACGCGGTGGAGAGCAGCACGAGGCCGGGCGGGTCCGCGGCCACCCGGCCGATCACCGCGGCCTGCGCGCCCAGCGGGTGGGCGCGCAGCGCGGCGAGCGCGTCCTGGGCCTGCTCGCCGTCGACGACCACGACGATCCGGCCTTCGCAGGCCACGTACAGCGGATCGATGCCGAGCAGTTCGCAGGCGCCGCGCACCTGCGGCAGCACCGGCACCGCGTCCTGTTCCACCACGACCGCGACGTCCGCGGCCGCCGCGATCTCGTTGAGCACGGTGGCGACGCCGCCGCGGGTGGCGTCGCGCATCGCGCGCACGCCCGGCACCGCGTCGAGCAGCCCGGCCACCAGGCCGTGCACCGGCGCGGTGTCCGAGACCAGGTCGGCCTCGAGGTCGAGGCCGCCGCGCGCGAGCATGATCGTGATGCCGTGTTCGCCGACGGGTCCGGAGACCAGCACGGCGTCGCCGGGACGGACCGTGGCCAGGCCGAGCGCGCCCGGCGCCCGGCGCGGCACGCCGACCCCGGCGGTGTTGATGTAGCAGCCGTCCGCCTTGCCGCGCTGCACCACCTTGGTGTCGCCGGTGACGATCTCCACCCCGGCCGCGCGGGCCGCGTCCGCCATGGAGGCGACGATCCGGGTGAGGTCGGCGATCGGGAAGCCCTCTTCGAGGATGAACCCGGCGGACAGGTAGCGCGGCGTCGCGCCGGAGACGGCGAGGTCGTTGACGGTGCCGTTGACCGCGAGGTCGCCGATGTCCCCGCCGGGGAAGAACAGCGGCGAGACCACGAAGGAGTCGGTGGTCAGGGCCAGCGCGCCGTCGCCGAGCCGCAGCTGCGCGGCGTCGTCCATCGATTCCAGCAGCGGGTTGCGGAAGGCCTCGAGGAAGACCGCCTCGATGAGCGTGTGCGTAGCCTTGCCGCCGGCGCCGTGGGCGAGCGTGACCCGCTCCTCGCGCACCCGGGCCCGCGCGCGGCGGGCCCGGTCGATCCGGGCCAGCACGGCCTGCTCGCGTCCGTCGGGCTGCTCCCGTACGTCCTCGGTGCGCGCGTCCTGGCCGGGGATCTGCGTGCTCTGCCTCATCTCGCTCATCGCCCGGCCACCGCCTCGCGCACCCGGGTGCGGGTGAAGCGGCCGAAGTTGTAGTACGCGGCGCAGGCGCCCTCCGGCGAGACCATGCAGGTGCCGATCGGCGTCTCCGGGGTGCACGCGGTGCCGAAGACCTTGCACTCCCACGGTTTGAGCACGCCCTTGAGCACCTCGCCGCACTGACAGGCCTTGGGGTCGGCCACCCGCACGCCCGGCACCTCGAACCGCTCCTCGGCGTCGAAGCGGGCGTACTCCTCGCGCAGCCGCAGCGCGGAGTGCGAGATGAAGCCGAGGCCGCGCCACTCGAAGTGCGGCCGCAGCCGCATCGTCTCGCCGATCGCCCGCAGCGCCACCGGATTGCCGTCCCAGGGCACGACGCGCGCGTACTGGTTCTCCACCTCGGCCCGGCCCTCGCGCAGCTGGAGCATCAGCCGGTGGATGGACTCCAGGATGTCGAGCGGTTCGAATCCGGCCACCACCACCGGCTTGCCGTACTCCCGGGCGATGAACTCGTATGGGCGGCAGCCGATCACGGTCGAGACGTGGCCGGGGCCGAGGAAGCCGTCCAGGCGCAAGTCCGGGGAGTCCAGGATGGCCTTGATGGCGGGCACGATGGTGACGTGGTTGCAGAACACGGAGAAGTTGCGCAGGTCCTCCGCGGCCGCGCGCAGCAGCGTCATCGCGGTCGAGGGGGCCGTGGTCTCGAAGCCGATGGCCATGAACACGACCTGCCGGTCCGGGTTGGCCCGGGCCAGGTTGAGCGCGTCCAGGGGCGAGTAGACCATCCGGATGTCGGTGCCCTCGGCGTTGGAGTCGAAGAAGCTCCCGTCTCCGCCGGGCACCCGCATCATGTCGCCGAACGAGGTCATCAGCACGTCGGGCTGGCGGGCGAGGTGGATCGCGTCGTCCACCCGGCCCATCGGGATCACGCAGACCGGGCAGCCGGGCCCGTGCACCAGCGTGATCTGCTCGGGCAGGTAGTCCTCGATGCCGTGCTGGTAGATCGTGTGGGTGTGCCCGCCGCACACCTCCATGAACGTGTACCGGCGCCCCGGCTCGCACAGCGCGGAGATCCGGGCGGCCAGCGCCCGTGCCGTCTCGGCGTCGCGGTACTCGTCGACGAATCGCATCCTGCGGCCCGTGCCCGTTCCTAGTCGATCCTCGAACCGGCCAGGGCGGCCAGCTCGTCCTCGTACGCCTGCCCGAGCTCCTCGAGCAGTGCGAGCGTCGCGCGGGCCTCGGCCTCGTCCACCACGGACAGCGCGAAGCCGACGTGGATCAGCACCCAGTCACCGGGGGCCGGCGGCACGGCGAGCAGCCCGACGTTCACCGTCCGGCGCACTCCGCTCACCTCGACCCGCGCCAGCTCGGGCCGGCCCACGCCGACCTCGACCACCTCGCCGGGAATCGCCAGGCACATCAGTCGCTCCCGCGGGGGTCGAAGGGTTCTGGGACGGGGTGGCGGCCGGCGAAGGCTGCGACGGTCAGCTCCCACAGGGCGTGGTAGAGCGTGGTCTGCGCCTCCTGCACCCGGTGCACCGAGGCGGAGGGGACGACGAAGAGGTGCTCGAGCTCGGCCAGCTGCGCCATCCGGCCGCCGTCGTACCCGGCGATGCCGACGGTCATCAGCCCCCTGCGGGCCGCCTCCTCGAAGGCGAGCAGCAGGTTCGCCGAGTTGCCACTGGTGGAGATGCCCACCGCGATGTCCGCGGACCGGCCGAACGCGGCGATCTGGCGGGAGAAGGCGACGTCGAACCCGACGTCGTTGGACAGGGCCGTCATCACGGCGATGTCGTTGGACAGCGCGAAGGCGGGCAGCGCCGGGTGTTCGCCGTCGGGGTGCAGGAAGAGCGTGGCCAGCTCCTGCGCGTCGGTCGAGCTGCCGCCGTTGCCGAACACCAGCAGCCGTCCGCCCGCGGCGAACCGCTCGGCCAGCTGCCGGGCGCACAGCTCGAGCCGGGCACCCTGGCGTCGGGCGAGCTCGGCGCGCAGCTCGGTGATCTCCGCGGTCTTGGCCACGGTGGAGCGCACCGCCGCGTCCAGCAGGACGTCGAGCTCCCCGTCGGACGCGTAGAGGAAGGGGTAGAGCGCAACGAGGTCGGTCGCGGTCATCGCTGCCTCAGCCCTCTGACTCTGAGATCACGGATGCGCCGGACGGCCGCGGCAGGACGGCGATGGCCTCGCCCGCGTGGACCAGCACGGTGTCCCCGGCGTCCGCCCGGACCAGTCCGACGCTCACGGTCTCGCGTCGGCCCTCGCCGACCTCGACCAGGGCCAGGGCGTCGTCCAGCAGTTCGAGCACGGTGACGGCGACGGCGGTGTCCGCGCAGGTGATGCACGAGTCGTGGGCGCAGGGGTCGTCGATGCGGGTCACCGGGTCACCCGCCCGGGGTTGAGCGCGCCGGGATGTTCGAGGAACAGGTGCACCAGCTCCCACAGGATGTGATACGCCGTCACGTGCACCTCCTTGATCACGCGGGGGTCGCTCGAGCGGGCCAGCAGGACGTGCTCGGCGGCGCCGCGGGCCGCGACGGCGCCGCCGTCCCCGCCGAGCAGGGCGAGTGTGAGCAGTCCGTGGCCGCGGGCGTGGATCAGGCCTCGCAGCACGTTGGCGCAGTCCCCGTCCGGGGAGATGCCCAGGGCGATGTCGCCCGGATCGGCGAGCAGGTTGAGCTGATGGGCGAACACCTCGGCCAGGCCGTGGCGCTCGGCGATGCCGGTCACGGTGGCGATGTCGGAGGTGAGCGAGACGGCCGGGAGCGCGCGCTTGCCGACGATCACCGGGTGGACGAACTCCACCGCGATGTGCTGCGCGTCGGTGCTGGCGCCGCCGTTGCCGAACACGATCAGCTTGCCGCCGCTGCGGAACCGGGCGGCCACCGCGTGCGCCGCCGCGGCGAGGTCCCGCGCCTGGTCGGCGAGGGCGAGCAGCGGAGCCGTGCGCTGCTCGAAGATCGCGCTGACCGCGGGCGGTGCGGTCTCGGCGTCCAGCGTCACGGCGGTTCCGTTCGGTCGATCGGGCTGCGGATCGGGTCGGACGCTGGAGTTGCCGGATCCGCCGGGGCTAAACGCTCTGGTCGGGGTGGTCGGCACCAAGTTCACCCATTGAGCCCAGCGATCGCATGACGGCCCGTCATCTCGGGGGCTGCGGCAGCGGTTCGCACAGCGTCAGGGTCGTGATCCCGCCGGCCGTGTCCATCCGGACCTCGTCCACCAGGGCCCGCAGCAGGATCCAGCCGATCTCCTCCGGATGAGGGCTGCGATAGGGCGCCGAACCCCGCACCGTGATGCACAGCCGGCCGCGCTGCCGCTCGAAGCGCAGGTGCAGGAAGGCCGCGGCGCCCACCCCCTCGGCCACCGCGCTCGCCGGGGCGTGGAACAGCAGCGCGCACGCCTCGTTCACCGCCAGCCGCAGCTCGGCCAGCCTGCCCACCGGCACTCCGAGCAGCCCGGCCACGTGCAGGGTGGCCAGCCGGGCCAGGCCCAGCGAGTCGGCGTCGGCGCAGAGGGTCAGCTCGGCCAGCAGGTCGGGCGCCGGGCCGGCGCCGCGCGGCGCCGCCAGGGTACGGGCCGATCCGTCGTGGCCACCAGTCTGCATACAACGGCCTCCTCGGCTGCGCGGTGCGCCCGAGCGCGAGCGGGTGGGCCGTGAGCCCACGTGCGCTCGGGTGCGGTGCCGAGGGATAACCGGTACCGCACGGAACAAAACGTGACTATGGGGAAAGAGGCGTCGATACCACTCTTTCGGGCGCTTTCGGCCGGCGCCCGACGCTGCTACCGGACGGCGCTGCTCCCGGACGGCCGCTCCCGGACGGGCTCAGGCGAACGCGCGCACCACCGCGGCCATGTCCAGCTCGGCCGGGTCCCCGGCGTCGCGAGTCGCGGCCTCGAAGCAGCCGCGCAGCGCTCCCATCAGCCGCGCCTCGCCGCCCGCGTCACTCGTCGCCCGCTCAATCAGCGCCGCGTCCTTCGTCGCCCCGGCCAGGGTGAAGGAGGGGGCGAAGTCGCCCGCGATCATCGCCGCGCCCTTGAGCTGCGCGTAGGCGCAGTCCGTCGGGCCGCCGGCGATGGTCTCGAGGAACAGCCGGGGCTCGACGCCGAGGCGTCGGGCCAGGCCCACGCTCTGAGCGGTGGCGGCCGTGACCGACAGGACCCAGGCGTTGAGGGTGAGCTTGAGCCGGTGCCCGTCGCCCGGCCGCTCACCGACCCAGACCGTGCGCGAACCGATGGCGTCGAAGACCTCGGCGACGCGCTCGCGCGCCGCGGGCGGACCGCCGGCCACCACGATCAGCTGCCCGTTCTCGGCGGGCGCCCGGGTGCCGAGCACCGGCGCGTCGACGAAGGCCACGCCGCGGCTCTCGGCCACCCGGGCGAGGTGTTCGGTGGCCTCGATGCCCACCGTCGCGCACTGCGCCCACACCGCCCGCGGATCCAGGGTCTCGAGCACCGGGCCCATCACCTGCTCCACCGCGTCGGCGTCGAAGAGCATGGTCACGACGACGTCGGCGCCCTGCACGGCCGCACGCGGGTCCTCGACGGCCTCGATCCCGTCCCCGGCGAGCGCCCGCGCCCGCTGCGCCGTGCGGTTCCACACCCGCACCCGCAGCCCGGCCCGGGCCAGGCTCCGCGCCATCCCGGCCCCCATCAGCCCCGTGCCCAGCACCGCCACCGTCGTCATGAGCCGCCTCCTTGCGTCAGTTCCATCGCGGCGCGGCGAGGCCCTTGGGGACACGGTCTTCGTCCCCAAGGTTGCCTGGCCGAGCAAGCCGCGATCTACAGGGTCAGTCCTCATCGGACGACGGCGGGCGGCGGAGCGCAACTCGGGCGACTCGAACGGCACCTGGAACGGCGCGAGGGCGCGGCCCGGCCCACCGCCGGGTCGCGCCCTCGCGCAGGCCTTTCCCCGCCCTACAGGGCGAGCTGCACCGGGGTGCCCGCGGGCACGTCGCCGTAGTGCGCGGTGACCTTGTTGAGCTCGCTCTGGTAGTAGAGCGCGCCGACGCCGAAGAAGACGTTGAGGATCAGGCCGAGCGCGGGAGCGCAGGTCTGCGGCAGGCCGGCCGCGCGCTGGGCGTTGGCGATCCGGGTGCCGGTGTTGTAGTACGAGACCAGCGGCGGGATGAAGCAGGCGATCCAGCCGAACATGACCGTCAGCAGCGACCCGGTCGGGTTGATCGGCGCCCGCGGGTCGAGCCGCTTCATCTCGGCGTGGATGGCGTAGTACCAGTAGAGCGAGTAGATGCCCAGGGTGATCAGCGGCAGGCCGATCCACACGGCGAAGACGTTGCGCTTCTTCATCTGCGCCCCCACCGGCGGCGGCCCCGCGTACGGGGCGTCGGCCCCCTGGGCGTCCTGGGGCTGCTGGGCCCCTCCCGGATAGTACTGCTGCGAATATTCTCCGGACATCTCAACCTTTCAATCTCAGCGGAATGACGCGTGCACCACGCAAGTGTTCGCGCATACGGGAAGCGGGCGCGTTTCAGCGCCGCGCCGCCTTCCCGCACCCCACGACTTCGGCGATGAAACGGCCGTCGCACCGGCCGTTTCCGATCACCGCCGGCGATCCCGCCGGCCGCTCAGAGATGCGCTCGAACCCCCACGTTTCCAGCATCCGGCAACTCGGCCCGTCGTACCCGTCGCTCCATCGGATTGTGACCAAACCGCCACTGGGCGTTCGCCCTTGGGCCGCAGGTCTGTGCGCATCGCATGCCCCTGATTCCGGCCGCATCCCCTTGATCCGGCCCGCGGGGCAGGCGATCATGGCGACATGGCCTACTCCGCGCGGGTGCTCTACCTCACCGACCTCGACGGCACGCTGCTGGGCGACGACCTCACGGTCAGCCCCGCGTCCGCCGCGATCCTCAATGACCTGATCGGGGCCGGAGTGCTGATCACCGCGGCCACGGCGCGGGCCCGCGAGTCCACCCGACGCGCGCTGGCCGGGGTGGATCTGCGGCTGCCGGTCGCGTTCCTCAACGGCGGCTACCTCGCCGATCTGCACGGAGGCCCGATCCAGGGCGGCTTCCCGCTGCCGGCCGAGACCGCCGCCGCCCTGCTCGAGGACTACCTCCGGCGCGATCTGAGCCCGCTGGTCTACACGGTCGACGCGGCGGGCGAGGAGCACGTCTACTATCAGGGTGCGTTCAACCCCTGCGTACAGGAGTACCTGGTCGAACGGCTCACCGGCGGCGACCGCCGCTTCCGGCGGGTGGCCGACCTGACCGCAGCGTGCGCGGAGACGATCGTCGCGGTCAACGCGGTGGACACGGCCGGGCGGCTCGAGGCCGTGCACGAGGCCTGGCGCGCCCGCGCGGACGTGCACTGCCACTACTCCCCCGACATCCACGTCCTCGGATACCACTGGCTCGAGATCTGCGAACACCGCGCGCACAAGGGCGAGGCGGCCCGCACCCTCAAGGCCCTGACCGGCGCCGACCGGCTGGTGTGCTTCGGCGACAATCTCAACGACCTGCCGATGTTCGCCGCCGCCGACGAGGGCTACGCCGTCGGCAACGCCCACCCCGAGGTCCGCGCCGCCGCCACCGCGGTCCTGGGCGACCACGCGACCGACGCCGTGGCCCACCGGATCCGCGCCCTGGCCGCCCTCGGCGCCCCGCTGGCCGGGCACCTCGAGCGGCCGGTACACCTCGACCCGACCCCGGCCGAGTCATAGCAGCGCCGCTGGGATTAGCGTTGCGCCCTAACCCCGCACCTTCACGACCGACGCACCGGGAATGAGCCGATCTTGGCCACCGTACCCGCTCTCGCCGAAACGACCGGCCCGGTGCCGCAGTACAGCGGCGCGGCGGAGGTGACCGGATCGCTCATCTTCATCGCCCTGGTGGCGGTGATCGCCGTCGCGGTGCTGCGGCGCCGGCGGCGCTGAACCCCCGACGCGCCCGGCTTACGGCATGACGGATCCAAAAACAAGTCTTGGACGGACGTCCTGCGGTTTCCTAAGGTGCTGTCGGCAGCCCTGCCGCGTTCGACCCATGGCAGGACACGATCGAGACCCGCTGAGGAGAGCTCGAACCATGAACACGCACATCGGAGTTCCGCGAGAACGCCTGGTCGGCGAGACACGCGTGGCGGCGACTCCGCGGACCGTGGAGCAGTTGCGCGCCCTCGGATACGAAGTGATCATCGAACAAGACGCGGGAGCGCTCTCGACCTTCCCGGACGAGGCCTACGCCGCGGCCGGAGCGCGGGTCGGCGGCCAGGACGAGGTCTGGGCCGCCGACGTCGTCCTGAAGGTGAACGCGCCGGACGCGGCCGAGATCGAGGGGATGCACGAGGGACTCACGCTGGTCTCCCTGCTCGCCCCCGGCCTCAACCCGGACCTGGTCGAGGCGCTCGCGGCCAAGCCCGTCACCGTGCTGGCGATGGACGCGGTGCCGCGCATCTCCCGTGCGCAGTCCCTGGACGTGCTCAGCTCCATGGCCAACATCGCCGGATACCGCGCCGTGATCGAGGCGGCGCACGTGTTCGGGCGCTTCTTCACCGGCCAGGTCACCGCCGCGGGCAAGGTGCCGCCGGCCACGGTGCTGGTGGCCGGGGCCGGGGTGGCCGGGCTCGCGGCCATCGGCGCCGCCAGCAGCCTCGGCGCGATAGTACGCGCCACCGACCCGCGCCCCGAGGTGGCCGACCAGGTCAAGTCGCTGGGCGGGGAGTTCCTCGCGGTGCAGTCGGCCGAGGCCGAGGTGAGCGCGAGCGGCTACGCCAAGGAGATGTCCGAGGACTACAACACCCTGGCCGCCCGGCTCTACGCCGCGCAGGCGCCGGAGGTGGACATCATCGTCACCACGGCGCTGATCCCGGGCCGGCCCGCGCCGCTCCTGATCACCGCCGAGATGGTGGCCTCGATGCGCTCGGGCAGCGTCATCGTGGACATGGCGGCGGCGCAGGGCGGCAACGTGGCCGGCACCCGGGCCGGGGAGGTGGTGGTGACCGACAACGGCGTGACCATCATCGGATACACCGACCTGGCCGGCCGGCTGCCCGCGCAGGCCTCGCAGCTCTACGGCACCAACCTGGTGAACCTGATGAAGCTGCTGACCCCGGGCAAGGACGGCGCGGTGGTGCTCGACCTCGAGGACGTGGTCCAGCGCGGCATCACGGTGGTGCACCGGGGCGAGAAGCTCTGGCCTCCGCCCCCGGTGCAGGTCTCGGCCGCGCCGGCGCTCGCGCCCGGGGCCGGGGCGAGGCCGGTGAAGCCGGAGAAGCGGAAGATGTCGAACACCCGGAAGCTGACCCTGACCGGGATCGGGGTGGCCGCGCTCTGGCTGGTCAACGCGTTCGCCCCGCAGCCGCTGCCGGAGCACTTCACGGTCCTGATGCTCGCCACCGTGATCGGCTACTACGTCATCGGGAAGGTGCACCACGCGCTGCACACCCCGCTGATGTCGGTGACCAACGCGATCTCCGGGATCATCGTGGTGGGCGCGATGCTGCAGATCGGCAGCGACAGCACGATCGTGCGGGTGCTCTCGTTCGTGGCCATCCTGCTCGCCTCCATCAACATCTTCGGCGGTTTCGCCGTGACCCGCCGCATGCTCGGCATGTTCTCGAAGGGCTGACCCGTGACCGCGCAGAGCATCGCCGAGGCCGCGTACATCGTCGCGGCCCTGTTGTTCATCCTGACCCTGGCCGGGCTCTCCCGGCACGAGACCTCCCGCCAGGGCATCGTCTTCGGCATCGCGGGCATGGCGATCGCGCTCGCCGCGACCGTCGGCGTGGCCGTGCAGAACGCCGCCGCCATCGCCGTGACGCTGCTGGTCGTGGCGGTGGTGTGCGGGGCGGCGATCGGACTGTGGCGCGCCCGGATCGTGGCGATGACCGGGATGCCGGAACTCATCGCCCTGCTGCACAGCTTCGTGGGTCTGGCCGCGGTCCTGGTCGGCTGGGACGGGTTCTACTCGGTCGAGCACGACAGCGCGCAGACCGAGTTCACCGGGTCCCTGCTGCACATCCACCACGCCGAGGTGTTCATCGGCGTCTTCATCGGCGCCGTCACCTTCACCGGCTCGATCGTGGCGAACCTGAAGCTGAGCGCGCGGATCAAGTCCGCGCCGCTGATGCTGCCGGGCAAGAACTACCTCAACCTCGGCGCGCTGGCCGCGTTCGCGGTGCTCACCGGGGTGTTCGTGGCCTCGCCGAACCTGGCCCTGCTGGTCGCGGTGACGGCGGTGGCGCTCGCGCTCGGCTGGCACCTGGTCGCCTCGATCGGCGGCGGCGACATGCCGGTGGTGGTCTCGATGCTCAACAGCTACTCCGGCTGGGCGGCCGCGGCCTCCGGCTTCCTGCTCAACAACAACCTGCTGATCGTCACGGGCGCGCTGGTCGGCTCCTCCGGCGCGTACCTGTCCTACATCATGTGCCAGGCGATGAACCGCTCGTTCATCTCCGTCATCGCCGGCGGCTTCGGCATCGAGGCGCCGACGAGTTCGGACACCGACTACGGCGACTACCGCGAGGTCACCGCGCAGGAGGTCGCCTCGCTGCTGACCAACGCGAAGTCGGTCGTGATCACGCCCGGCTACGGGATGGCGGTCGCCCAGGCGCAGTACCCGGTGGCCGAGCTCACCAAGCAGCTGCGCGAGCGCGGAGTCGAGGTGCGCTTCGGCATCCACCCGGTGGCCGGGCGGCTGCCCGGCCATATGAACGTGCTGCTGGCCGAGGCCAAGGTGCCCTACGACATCGTGCTCGAGATGGACGAGATCAACGACGACTTCACCGAGACCTCGGTGGTGCTGGTGATCGGCGCCAACGACACCGTCAACCCGTCCGCGGCCGAGGACCCGGGCTCGCCCATCGCGGGCATGCCGGTGCTGCGGGTGTGGGAGGCGGCGGACGTGGTCGTGTTCAAGCGGTCGATGGCCGCGGGCTACGCCGGGGTGCAGAACCCGCTGTTCTTCCGCGACAACGCCCAGATGCTCTTCGGCGACGCCAAGAGCATGGTGGAGGAGGTGCTGCGGGCGATCTGAGCCCGTACCCTCCCACCTCGCGCGGGGCACGCTCCGAAAGGGGCGTGCCCCGCGCGGCGCTTTACTCCGCTCAGCCGCTCAGCCGCCCAGCCGAGGCGGACCGGCAGCGACTCGAGCCCCTTCATCAGCCTCGCGCGACGCCGGGGCGGCGCCTGCGGCGGCACGGCGAGCGAGAGCCCGGGGAAGCGGGCGAGCAGCGCAGTGCACGTCGATACCTGCCCGTCAGCGCTCGTCCAGCAGCACCTCGACCACTTCGGCGAAGGAGGACACCACCTGCTCGGCGCCGCCCGCGATCAGCTGCTGTGCGTCGTCGACCCCGTAGGAGACGCCCAGCGCGTGCATCCCCGCGGCGACGGCCATCTGCATGTCCGTGGACGTGTCGCCCACGTACCAGGACCGCTCCGCGCTCGCGCCGAGGACGCGCAGCGCGAGCTGCCCCATCTCCGGGTCCGGCTTGCCGCGGGTGACGAGGTCGTGGCAGGCGAGCACGTCGAAGTGCTCGCGGATGCCCGTCACCTCCAGCAGCGACCGGGCGCTGCGCAGGATCTTCGAGGTGGCGATGCCCAGCGGGTACCCGGCCTCGCGCAGTCGGGCGAGGCCCTCGCCGACTCCGGGGAACAGCAGCTGCGGCCCCCAGGTGAGCACCTCCTTCTCGTAGCGCTCGCGGTAGCGCAGTACGGCCGCGTCCGTCCGCGGGTCCTGCGCCGTCGTGCCGAGCAGGCTCGCGAGCGAGGCCTCCAGCGGGCGGCCCACCGTGGCGCGCACCGCCTCCGGCGTGGGGTGGCGGTCGAACTCCGCCATGACGCCCGAGATGAGCTCGGTGATCAGTGCGGGAGTGTCCGCGAGCGTCCCGTCGAGGTCGAATACGAGTGCCTTCGTGGTCTGCGTCATACCTGCCGTGCCGCCTTCGCCTTCGTTTCCGCGTCTTCGAGCCAGAGAAGGTACCAGCGTTCGAAGGTGGCGGGTGCACCGTCCAGCAGCAGCGGGGTCAGGTCCGCGTCGTCGGCGCGGTCGTCGTTCCAGATGGTGCCGCGCTGCGGGCCGGTCAGCACGAGCCACTTGCGCAGGGCGCAGCCGCTGTGGCACAGGCACAGCGCGCCGCGGGTCTGCTCGGGCGACCACGCGGTCTCCAGCGCCTGCTCGTTCTCCTCTTCGAAGGCTGCCATCGCCTTGGCGAACGCCTCCGCGTCCGGGAAGTCGCCCTGGTCGGGCACCTCGGCGTGCAAGGCGGCGAGCAGTTCGGCGCCGAGCCGGCCGGGGAAGGGCTGGGCGGCGAGGCCGAGGTCGGCCAGGTCCTGCACGGAAAGCGGATCCTCCAGTTCGAAGCCGTGCGCCCGGGCGCCGAAAACCGGCTGCGTATCCGCCTCCCGCAGCGCCAGAACCCGCTCACGTATACCTGTCCAGTCGGCCATGGCCCGAGTCTAGGCGCGGCTACCGACGGTGGTGGGGCGAATACCGAAGCTCAGTGTCCTGCAACGGTCATTCGGGCTCCGGGATGCCCGAGGCCGTGAGGATCGCGTCCGGGTCGTACGTGTCGTAGTCGGGATCGCCCGCGAAGTCCTCCCAGTCCATGTTGCCCATCCACAGGTTGATCGCGATCTCGACGACGGCGGCCGGGGTGGCCCGGACCGTCGGTCCCAGACTGTCCTCGTCCAAGCCGACCAACAACAGGTGGCGTGCGGGCGCGGCCATGGTCTGCGCGTCCGCGACCACGAGCATCGGCCAGTCCGCCTCGGCCGGGACCAGCACCGCCAGCTGAGCGGCCGTCAGGCCCGCGTAACGCCGGTCCTCGATCGCCGTCACGTCCACCGAGAGCGGCTCGTCGCCGTGCCACTCGTACCGCGCGCTCACCCGTGCCAGCGCGTCCCGCCAGGCCTCGTCATCGGAGAAGTCCGTGCGGATGACCGGTACGTCCTCGCCGACGGGCAGCTTGGGCACGCCCGGGGGGATGCGCGGGCGTCGAGCGCGCAGCGGCGTGGTGGGCGTGGGCATCGTGCGGCGCACGATCGGGGCCTCCAGAGCCCACAGGATCTCGCCCGCCTCGTCGGCGATGGCCAGCCGCCCGTCGTCGGTCACCAGCATCCGGGCGGCGCCGCGCGCGGCCAGTTCCGCGGCCGTCGACGCGGAGACGCCCAACGCGTCGGCGGGACGTTCGAGCCCGTCGGCGGCGCGGGCGACCAGCCGTCCGTCCTCGGTGAGTTCGAAGCCCTCGCCGTTGCCGAGGTTCACCGCCCACAGGAACGGCCCGTCGGTGCGGCACAGGAACGCGCCGGCGCCCTCGCCCACCACGAACACGTACGCGCCGTCGGCCGAGACCAGCGAGGCGTTGCGCAGGCACTGGCCGCGTCGCAGGACCCTGCCGTCGCCGACGCGGTTCCAGCCGTCCCAGCGCGGCGGCGGATAGCTGCTCGACCACGGAATCGTCCCGCGCTCGGATCTCAGCACGAGCCGGCCCCGGTCATGAATCATCAGGGCACTGACCTGCCGGTCCGCGGTGTGGCTGGCCCACAGTGCCGCGCCGGCCGAGGAGTAGACCACCAGGTTGCCGTCCCGCTCCAGCGCCAGCCGCCCGGGCAGTCCGTGCACCCGGTCGAGGGCGTCGGTGGGCACGATCCCCGGATTCACCGGCGCACGCTGGAAATCCGTCCCGGCCGCCCACACGACGAACCGGTCCGCGTTCCGGTACACCACCACGTTGCCGTCGTGCTGGTGCACGACGCTGTACTCGCCCGAAGGAGAGCTGACCGCGCGGCGGCTCAGCTCCTGCCCCGGCCGCAGCACGAGCGCGTACCCGTCCGATGCCGTTTCGCTCATGGGCTCAAGCCTGGCACCCGGCACCGACAAAGGGGCCGGTGCTCATTCACTTGCCCGGCCCACCTGCCGGGATCTACATTGTCTTGCCCTCACGTCCGTGGCGGGCGTGGAGGGGAATTCACGGTGAGCAGCACGCAGGGCGCCTGGACAACGGACACCGTCCGATATCGCATGACCCGCTCTCAACAGCTGCCCATGTGGGCCGCCTTCGCGATCTTGGCGGCGGCCTGGGTGATCATGTCCTACCACGTCAGGAACTGGGGCGCGACGTCGCCTTTCTGCGAGTTCTTCGCGATCGAGATGATCGTTCTGGGTTACACGCCCGGAGCCACCCTCACCCCGTACGAGATGATCGCGTGGCACGGCCCGCGCCGGCGCCGGATCGCGTGGGACGACGTCGAGTACATCGAGATCCAGAAGCGCTTCGGCAGCCGCGTCATCGCGATCTACCAGAGGAACGGTCGGCGCACCCAGCTGCGCGCGCCGGTCACCGGCTTTCTGAACTGGGACAAGCAGTTCGAGGAGAAGTTCCACGCCATCGGGCAGTGGTGGCTGGAGCACCGCACTGTCGACCCGTCCGCCGCCGCGGCGCCGCAGGGCTGGAGCCGCGACACCTGGACCGGCACCGGCGCGTGGGGCCACCGGTCCCGGATCCGCCCGGCCTTCGCCCAGGTCTTCCCGGTCCTGCTGGTCCTCGGCTACCTGATCATGACCACCGTCGTCATCGCCTTCGGCGTCGCCGACAACGACGGCCACGGCACCGCCCCGACCGGTCTCAGCGCCGTTCTGGCCGTGCTGGTCCTCGTCGCGATCCTCACGGCCGCGTGGCACGTGAGCCTGCACGCGGGCGTGTCCTTCACGGACGAGGCGCTCAAGGTCCACAGCCTGCGCCCCTGCACGATCGCGTGGACCGAGATCACCTCGATCGCGGTCGAACGCACCTGGCACGGCACCCGCCTCGTCGTCCACGAGGCCTCGGGCCGCGACGTACGCCTGTCCGCCCCGCGCGTCGGCATCCTGCTGTGGGACGGCGACTTCGAGGCCAAGGCGCGGGCCGTACACGCCCGCTGGCAGGCCGCGCTCGGCGGCAGGAGCGTCGCAGCCCTCGACCTGAGCGCCGTGCGCAAGCCGGCCGTGTGGCGCAAGGCGCTGCTCGCCCTCGTCTGCATCGGGCTCGGCGGCGAACTGCTCGTCGGCGCGCTGGTGACGGCGCTGACCCTGGCCTGACACAGGACACGCGGACGCAGGACGCCGACCCGCGGACACGCCGGGCGACGGACGGTGCGCGCCGGACGTACCCGCTGGCAGACTCGAGCCATGATCGACCACATCTCCCTCCAGGTCGCCGACCTGGGCACGAGCGCGGCCTTCTACGACGCCTTACTCGCCCCGCTCGGCGGCCGCCGCCTCATGGAACTCGACGCCGTCATCGGCTACGGCACCGACCAGCCGTCCTTCTGGGTCTCGCAGATCGCGGACCCGCAGCCGGGCGTCGAGCACCACGTCGCCTTCAGCGCGCCCGACCGGGCCGCGGTCGAGGCCTTCCACGCCGCCGCCACCGCCGCCGGAGCCGAGAGCCTGAACGCGCCGCGGCTGTGGCCGGAGTACCACGAGAACTACTTCGCCGCCTTCGTCCGCGACCCGGACGGGCACAACGTGGAGGCGGTCTGCCAACTGCCCGAGGACTGAGAGTCCGGCCCGGTCCGGGCCACGCCGCAGACGCGCACCATACGCCTACACTTGGATCTCACGCCGCTCCGCAGACTCACGTCCGTATCCTGATTCGCACCGCGCGTGCCCGGACCCGTAGGATCACCCACCGATGTCGACTCCGCCCAGCTCGCAGCCCGCGCACGCCCGCCGCACCCCGACGCCGCAGCCCGGGCACGGCCGGCGCTCCACGGTCATCGCGACCGCCACCGGTGCCGCGGTGGTCGTCGGCTGCGCGGTGCTGCTCGCGCCGAGCCCGGCCACCTCGCCCACCGCCGCCGCGCTCGCCGCGTCCTCCGCCACGCCGACCGACAGCGCCGCCCCGTCCGCGGCGGCCTCCGCGTCCGGGTCCACCGCCGGCTCGACCGACGTCACCGACACCGGCTCGGGCGTGCCCTCGGCCACGGCCTCCGACTCCCTATCCGCCTCGCCCTCGGCGACGGCGAGCACCACGGCCGCCACCCATCCGGCCACACTCCTGATCAGCGCCCACCAGACCGTGCCCGGCGCGTCCGCGCTGACCTGGCCGAAGCAGGGCCAGGCCCGAATAGACGTGGACGGCTACGGCTCGCTCGGCAGCTACGGACCCGTCACCACCGCGCAGTCGATCGCCTCGGTCACCAAGACGATGACCGCCTATCTGATCCTGCGCGACCACCCGCTCAGCCCCGGGCAGCAGGGCCCTGTGATCACGCTCACCGCCGCCGACGTGGCCGCGTACAACTACGACGTCAGCCAAAACATGTCCTCGGTGCCGGTCAAGGCCGGAGAGCAGCTGACCGAGAACGAGGCGCTCCAGGCCCTGATGCTCGCCTCCGCCGACAACATCGCCGACGTGCTGGCCCACTGGGACATCGGCACCGCCACCGACACGAAGTTCGTCGCCGAGATGAACGCCCAGGCGGCCGCCCTCGGCATGACCCACACCCACTACACCGACGCCTCCGGCTACGACCCGGGCTCCAGCTCCACCGCGCCGGACCAGATCCTGCTGGCCCGCAACGCCATGTTCATCTCCTACTTCGCCGGCCTGGTGGACCAGAGCAGCGCGAGCATCCCGGTCGCCGGCACCATCACGAACTACAACAGCCTGCTCGGCTACGAGGGCGTGGACGGCATCAAGACCGGCTCCACCAGCCAGGCCGGCGGCTGCCTGCTGTTCAACGCCGACGTCACCCTCGACGGCCGCCCCGTCTCCATCACCGGCGCCGTCCTCGGCCAGGACGCCCCGAGCGGCCAGGAACTCGGCGTGGGCATGGCCGCGGCCAAGGCCCTGATCGCGAGCGCCGAGGCCGAGATCACCACCCGTACCCTGATACCCGCCGGCACCGCCGTGGCCACCCTGACCCGCTCCGACGGCACCGCCCAGACCCTCACCACCGCCCAGAACTTCAACATCGTCGCCTGGCCCGGCGAGCCGGTCACGCTCAAGATCACCGGCTTCACCGCGATGCCGGTGCTGCAGGCCTACGCCTCCAACGGAAGGCTGCTCGGCACCGTCGCGCTGCACTGATCCGCCAGGTCGTGCCGGACCCAGACGTTCGGCTCGACGTAGGCCGCGTAGTCGTGCGCCGGGTGGCAGGTGACCGGGACCAGGGCGCCGGGGACGAGGACCTCGCCCTCGGTGTCGAACGGCAGGCCGGTCCAGGTGCGCCACTGCTCGAGCGAGCCCACGATCGCCATCGAGGCCGGGGCGAGCTTCTCGATCACGGCGCCGACGCGGACGTGGGCGCGCAGCCAGGCGTCGCGGGGCAGGCCGTCGGGGCGGGTGAGGGCGGCGTACTCGGCCATCGGCAGGTGCGGGACGAGGTGCTTCTCGTTCGGGCGGACCGGCGCGACCAGCGTCGTGATGCCTTGGGCCGCCACCGCGGCGCGCAGGGCCTCGAGCATGCGGTAGGACAGCCCGGTGCCGAGGTGGCCCGGCGCGATCGCGATCTCCAGCGCGCTGGCCGCGTTGACCTGCCTGCCGAACTGCCGGTCGTTGTACGCCCAGGTCAGCACCCTGTCCCAGCCGCCGTCCGGCAGCTTCTCCCGGCGCGGAACGCCGAACTGGAACGGGATGGACCGGCCGCGCGCCACGGGCGTGCCCTCGGCGTCCGTGGCCATCACGCAGTACTGCGGGAAGTCCACGGCCACGCGGTGGAAGAGCGCGTTGGCCAGCGCGTCGCCGCCCATGAAGGCCGGCCAGGTGTCTTCGAGGTCGTAGACGCGCTCGATGAGCTCGGGGCGCTCGGCCAGGGTGGTGATCGTCAGTTCCGCCATGGCCGCCATGGTGTCAAAGCCGTGCGGGCGCGGGGTAACCCTTTTCGTGTCAGGGTGCTGCGCTGCGGTCCGGTCCCGTTGTCACGACCCGTCCGTGCGCTGCGGCCTGACCCGGACCGTGACGTCGCTGATCTCCGCGTCGGCGGGCAGGTCGAGGGCGGTCAGCACGGCGGTGGCGACGGTGTCCGGGTCGATCCAGCGGCCGGGCTCGTAGGCGCGGCCCTCGTGCCAGTGCACGTTCTCCTGCATCGGGGTGGCGGTGCGGCCGGGGTAGACGGTGGTGACCCGCAGGCCGGTGCCCGCCTCCTCCTCCCGCACGGCGTCGGCGAGCGCGCGCAGGCCGAACTTGCTCGCCGAGTACGCCGCCCACTCCGGCTGGGTGCGCAGGCCGGCGCCGGAGTTGACGAACACGACGTGGCCGCCGGGATGGCGCAGCCGGGGCAGCAGCAGCCGGGTCAGCTCCGCGGGCGCGACCAGGTTGACCATGACGCTGGCCTGCCACTGCGCCACATCCAGTTCGGCCACCCGCCCGAGCCGCAGCACCCCGGCGACGTGCAGCAGCCCGTCGATCTGCTCCGGCAGGCCGGCCTCGGCCACGGCGCCGGCCAGCGTGGCCGGCTCGGCGAGGTCGGCCACCACGGTGCGGGCGCCGGGGTAGCGGTGTGCCACGCGCTCGGCCGACTCCGGGCCGCGGGCCAGCAGGTGCAGCGCGTCGCCGCGCCGGTGCAGCCGGTCGGCCACGGCCTGCCCGATCCCGGAGCCCGCGCCGGTGATCACGTAATGCCTCATCAGGTTCCTCCAGGAGCTTGACGTCCAGGACGCTCGGACGGTTCGACGCTCTCGCGCAGCCAGGCTTCGAAGTCTGCGGCCGGGAGCGGGCGGGAGTAGAGATAACCCTGGCCGCAGCGGCAGCCGGCGGCGAGCAGCCGGGCGTGCTGCTCCTCGAGTTCCACCCCTTCGGCGACGGTGGTCAGGCCCAGTTCGTCGGCCAGCCGCACGATCCCCTCGACCAGGGCGTACTGCACCGGATCGGTGGCGATGCCGTCCACGAAGGCCTTGTCGATCTTGACTGTGGAGATCGGCAGCCGGCGCAGCGAGCTGAGCGAGGAGTATCCGGTGCCGAAGTCGTCCATCGCCACGCCGACCCCGAGCGCGCGGGCTTGGACCAGCGTCTCCACCTGCGCGACGATCCCCGATTCGGTGACCTCGAGCACGAGCGAGGCGGGCGGCAGGCCGGTCTCGCCGAGCAGGGCGCGCACCTGGCCGAGGAAGTCCGGCTCGCGCAACTGGACCGGGGAGACGTTGACGTTCACCCGCAGCCGGCCGTTCCCGTCGGCGCCCTGCCCGAGCCGCGGCCAGCTGAGGTAGTCCTGTAGCGCCCGGCGCAGCACCCAGGCCCCCATCGGCACGATCTGGCCGGTCTGCTCGGCGAAGGGCACGAACACGTCGGGCCTGACCCGGGTACCGTCGGGCTTGCGCCAGCGGATGAGCGCCTCGGCGCCCAGCGGCAGGCGGGTGGCCAGGTCGACCACGGGCTGGTACTCGAGCCAGAACGCGCCGTCGCTCAGCGCCTCGTTCAGTCCGGCGCGCATCTCGGCCTGTTCCCGGCTGGTCTCGCGCATCTCCGGGTCGAAGGCGGCGAGCCCGCGCGGGCTGTTGCGCTGGGCGGCGCGCAGGGCCAGCAGCGCGTCCTCCAGCGCCTGCTCGCTCGGCCCGTCGCCCGGGAAGGCGGCGAAGCCGGCGCTGACCGAGACGGTCACGGCCCGGTCGGCGATGATCAGCGGCCGCGACCCGACCGCGCGCACCCGCCCCAGCAGTGTCTCCGGCGAGGGCAGCGAGGGCGTCCCGACGACCAGCAGCGCGAGCGTGGCGGCGTCCACCCGGGCCACCTCGGGCCGCTCCAGGCCGAACACGCCGACCAGGCGGCGGGCGAACTCGTCGAGCACCCGGTTGGCGTGGTCCGCACCGGACTCCTCGGTGATCTCGGGAAGGTCGTCCACGGCGACGGCGAGCACTCCGAACGCCGTCCCCTCGCCCGCCCTGACCTGGGCCAGGTGTGTGGTGAAGGCGAGCCTGTTCTCCAGCCCGGTCTCCTGGTCGTGGGTGGCGCGCCGGCGCAGCTCGTTCTCCAGCGTGTGCAGCTTGGTCACGTCGCGCAGGGTCAGCACCAGGCCCTCGACCGTCGGGTCGGCGCGCCGGTCGTCCACGGCGGCCTCGACGATGTGGTCCCCGCCGGGCAGCGTCCAGCGCAGCGTCGAGTTGTCGGCGGACGTCGCCAGGGCCCGCGCGTGCTCGGGGCCGACCAGCTCGGCCAGCTCGCGCCCCTGCCCGGCCCGGCCGCCGAACAGCGCCTCGGCCGCGATGTTGGCGTAGCGCACCACCCCCTCGTCGTCGATGACCAGGATCGCGTCGGACACGCTTGCGGTCATCGCGCGCAGGTGGCTGCGGGCCATCCGCATGGTCACCCCGATGCGTTCGAGGCTCTCGCCCACCTGCGCGGCGAGCAGCGCGAGCGGATCGGCGGCGTCGGTCACCCGCCCGCGGGTGCCCGCCACCACGAGCAGCCCCGGCGGCCTGCCCTCGGCGCGGGAGCGCGCGGTGTGGATCGGGCAGGCCAGGGCGGTGACCGAGCCCACCCCGTCGCGGTAGGCCACCTCCTCGGGACCGAGGAACCGCTCGAGCGGCACGCCCGGCTCGTTCGGCCCCCACGTGACGGCCATGGTCCGCCAGTGGTCCGGGTCGGGCTTCAGCAGCGCCTCCGGCTCGTGCCAGCTCCCCACGCTGAGCCTGCCGCCGGTCACCAGGATGACGCTCGCCTCGCCGCGGCCGCCGAGCAGGTTCCCGGCGATCTCGGCGGCCACCTGTGCCAGCTCCGTGGTCGAGGGCGCCGAGGAGATCCGCGGCTGAGCCTCGATCAAGGTGTTCAGCCGCCGCACCGAGTCCAGGTGATCGGCCCCGACGAAGCTCAGCCGCGCGATCACCGCGAGGAACACCGCCCCGCCGACCACGGGGAAGTGGCCGAGCGGGGCAACCTGGCCGCGGCTGATCTGGATGTTCAGGATGACCGGGTTGGCCAGCGCGACCACGAGCAGCACGACCAGCCGCCGCACCGTCATCGGCCGGCGCGGCCAGCGGCCGGCGGCGCTCGGGCAGCGCGGCCCCGGCACGTGCAGCGGGGCGGCCGCCCAGCAGAGCTGGAAGAACATCCAGCCGGCCCCGGCCACCGCGGCATTGGTCCAAAAGCCCTGGGACGTGGCGTCGTTCACCCGCGTGACCAGCATGAACACGTTGGAGAAGACGAGTCCGGCCACGCCCATGACCACGACCGCGATGCCCCGGCTGGTCTGGGCCGCCCCGCGCACCAGCATCACCGTGAGCACGATCAGGATCATGCTCAGGGCGGGATACATCGTCAGCGTCAGCCGGGCGAGCAGGAGTTGGTCCGGATCGTGCACGACGTAGGGCGCGATGAGGTAGAGCCAGATCGTCGCGGTCGCCCCGGCCACCACGATGGTCACGTCGAGCAGGAAGCCGGGATCCCAGCCGCGCACCCGCCGCGAGATGGTCCCGGCCAGCACTCCGGCGGCGGCCACGCAGGCGGCGAAGACGAACAGGTCGACCAGGGACGCGCCGCGCGGCGGGTGGGATCTGACCCCGGCCAGCACACACAGCTGGGCCGCCAGCATGCACACCAGCGCGCCGAGGCCCCAGTACAGCGGGGTGCGGTAGGCGGGCGGGTGGATCCAGACCGCGACGGACAGCGCGACCACGGCGGCCGTGCCGAAGATCGTCCACCCGGCACCGACGTGGTCGGGCAGGCACAACGCGGCCGCGACCAACCCCGCCGCGAGGAGCACACGCATGGCCCTCAGCAGCGTGGTGACGCCCGTGTCACTTCGCACGCCGACGTCCGGCGGCCGCGATGCCATATACACATCAAAACACGCTCCGGCTGACTCACCCAGGCCGCGCGTGAGCGGCGTCTGCCAGATGGATGAGTCCGGAGCCGCGACTCCAGATCGTACGGCTACGTACTGAAGCCCGTCGCCGAAACCGCGGTGCGGCGCCGCGTCGTCACGGCGTGAGCACCTGCGCGAGGTGGTCGGCCAGCGCGGTGATCTGGTCCAGCTCGGGCCCGCCGCGCGCGTGCTGGAACCCGTATCGCCGCGCCCAGTACGCGCCGTCCACGGCGTGGAACTGGCCCCAGCGGCGCACCCGCTCCGGATCGAGCTCCGCCGCCTCGGCGAACACGGCCGTCGAACGCAGCAGGGCCCGGCCCAGGTCACCCTCCTCGAGCAGGACGAACACGAGCGACTTGAGCAGCGTACCGCCGTCGTAGGCGGGATCCCCCACGTACCCCTTGGGATCCACGGCCAGCCACGGCTCGCGCTGCCCGGCCAGGATGTTGCGCGGGTGCAGGTCGCCGTGGACCATCAGCTCCGGTTGATCGTCGCCGAGCTCGCGCACCGTGGCCAGCGCGGCGTCCACGACCCGGCTCGGGAGCGCGCCGGGGAAGTCCGCGGCCCCCTGACGCAGCGTCCGCTCCCACTCCCCGGTCCGCTCGCGCAGCCGCGGCAGGTCGGCCGACGCCGGAGCCGGGACGGCCAGCCGACGGCCGAGCCGCCCGGCCGTCCGCACGATCTCGTCGTGGTCGCGCACCTCGGCCAGCGTGTGCGGGCCGGCCCGCTCGAGCAGCATCGCGAAGGACTCGTCGGCGCGCTCGTACAGCCGCACGGCGCCGCGTCCGCTCCAGGCCGCGAACGCGAACGGTTCCGCGACGTTGCCCGGGTGCGGGAACGAGACCTTCAGCACAGCAGGGGTCTGATCGCGCAGGACCGGAACGATCACGCCGACCCCACCGTGCACGACCGGGCCGTCGGGCACACACCCCCAGCGTTCGATGAGCTCCGCGACGAGTTCCGGCAGGGTGGCGAGCCAGCTCGCTCCCCGCTCCCCCTCGCGCGCGATCGTGCCGCCGACGAACGTCTCCGGGATCTCGATCATGCCTTGACGAGACGCGCCACGCGGCGGCCGCGGTTGCCCGGGATCCGCCGCGACGGCCGCTACGTCAGCCGACCGCCTGCGTCACCGCGGCCGGGCGCAGACCGGCGAGCAGCAGGTCGAGGTGACGGCGCCACAGGTCCGGGCTGTCCGCGACGGTCTCCTCGACAATGCAGCGGACGCTGATCAGGCACGCGCGCACGTCCTGCACCGTCACGTCCTGGCGTACCCGCCCGGCGCTCTGGGCCCGCTCCAGCATCCGGTCCATCACCGCCCACCACTCCGGCGCGCGGTCGCCGGCGCCGTCGGGACGGGCCGCCGTCCACAGCCGGGCCAGGCAGCCGCGGTGCGAGGCCATGATCTCGCCGCTGCGGCGCAGGCACAGTTCCAGCGCCTCGCCCGGCTCCTCCGAGTCGAGCGCCTGGTGGACGGTGTCGAGGATCTCGTCGAAGACGATGTCGTAGAGCGCGTCGATCAGCGCCTCCTTGGTCGGGAAGCGGCGGTAGAGGGTGCCGGGGCCGACCCCGGCGCGGCGGGCGATGTCGTTCACCCCGACCTCCGGACCCTGCTCCGCGAACAGGTCGAAGGCCGCGCGCAGCAGGCGCTCCCGGTTCTCCGCCGCGTCGCGCCGCAGCGGCCGCTCGCCGTCCTCCGGTCGCGCCTGCTCGCTGCTCATCAGTCGGCGATCTCCCGTTCGACCTCGCGCTCCCAGTCGGTCGGGAGCTGCTCCGGCACGGCCGGCTGCAGCTGACCGCGCGCCGACGCGATGCGCGCGGCGTTGGGCACGATCATCGCAGCCATCGCGGCCAGCACGGCGGAACCGGACAGCAGCCAGAACACGTGGGTGTAGCCGGCGTCCGCGGGCAGCGGGTGGGCCGGGCTGACGCCCGAGGCCAGCAGGCTGGCGCCGACGCCGGCGCCGATCGCGCCGCCGATGGTGCGGATGTTGGCGTTCATGCCGGAGGCCACACCGGTCTGGTCCGGCGAAACGGCCTCGACCACGAGGGCGGACATCGAGGAGAAGGCAAGGCCGACGCCGAGGCCGATGAGGGCGACGGCCACCTCGATCTGCCAGCTCCGGTCGTGCGCGATCGCCAGCAGCACGAACGGCGGGACGCTGAGCGCACTGCCGACGAACAGGACCGGCTTCGAGCCGAAGCGCCCGGACAGCCGCCCGGCCAGCACGCCGCCGGCGAACATCGTCACGGTCATCGGCAGCAGGTAGAGGCCGGACTTGGTCACGTCCGCGCTGAAGCCGTAGCCGGCCGCGGCGTGCGGGGTCTGCAGCAGCTGCGGCAGGAAGGTCATACAGGTGTACATCACCACACCGAACAGCAGGCCGACCAGGTTGGCGGTCCACACGGCCGGTATCCGCATCATCTTCATGTCGATCAGCGGGTGCGGCGAGCGCAGTTCGGCCAGGATCCACAGCGGGATCAGCACGGCCGTGGCCACGAACAGGCCGATCACCCCGGTCGAGCCCCAGCCCCAGCTCGACCCGTTGCTCACCGCGAGCAGCAGCGTGATCAGCCAGGCCGAGAGCAGCAGGCCGCCGAGCCAGCTCAGGCCGCCGGTGCCGCGCACCGGGGACTCGGGGACGAACACGAACGCGCCGACGGCGGCCGCGGCGGTGGCGATCATCGGGAACCAGAAGAGCCAGTGGTAGTCCATGTGGCTCACGATCGGCCCGGCCAGCACGAGGCCGAGCCCGCCGCCGACCGCGGTCAGCGCCGCGATCACGCCCACGGCCCCGCGCACCTTCGCGGCCGGGAACTCGTCCCGGACGATGCCGAAGGACAGCGGCAGCATCGCGCCGCCGGTGCCCTGCACGATCCGCGCCACGATCATCAGCCCGATGCTGTGCGACACGCCCGCGAGCGCCGATCCGGCCGTCAGCCCGATCAGCGTGACGACGAGCATCTTCTCCTTGCCCACCAGGTCGCCGATGCGTCCGAGGATCGGCGTGGCGACGGAGGCGGCCAGCAGGTAACCGGTCATCAGCCAGGTGGTGGCCGACTCCGAGCTGTGCAGGTGCGACTGAATCGTCGGCAGCACGGGCGCGATCATCGACTGCAGCAGCGAGTAGGCGCCCACGGCGACCACCAGCACGGTGAAGGTCACGTTGTAGTGCGGACGTCTGGTGATTAACGCCATGGCGTTCCCTTACGGATCGAAACGGGGGCCGCACCGGACCGACAGCCGGGCGCCGATGACCGATCTGTGGAAGGACGGAGACGAGAACGAAGCGGAGAACAAACTCCGGATAGCCCGAGGATAACACAAGCGGAGAATCGTCTCCGCTTATTTATTGCTGTCTGCTTCGGCGCGCACCCTCATCTCGCCCCCGCCTTCTCCCACCCCTGCCTTCGACCCCACTCGGCCACCTTCGAGAGCGATCCGCCACACGGGGGAACCATAGCCTCACTATGCGTGTCGGTCCCCCGCCCTCACCGCCCGGCGTTGCAGTGTCCTCCTGCAGGTATGTCCTTCCTACTTTTCGCCGGTCCGGAGCGCGGGCCGATTCGCCGCGAGGAGCATTCCATGAAGCAGGCCGGCCGTCTGGCCGCAGCCCTCGGTGTCGCAGTGTCCTGTGTCGTAGTCGGCGCACCGTCGGCGTTCGCCGCGGACGTCACGGTCCGGCCGGCGGATCTCGCCGCGGGCACGTCCTGGGTGGTGTCGCCGTTCAACACGGACGTGGCCGAGATCGGCGCACTCGCCGACCCGATCCACTTCGACGGCAGCGCGCACCTCCAGGTCGCCGCGGCCGACCAGCGGGCGCAGCTCGCGCTCCCGCTCGACGCCTCGCTCGCGCACCTCGAGGCCGAGCCGCTGTCGTACCAGATCTACGTCGACCCGCGCGGATCGGACCCGAACGTCGTCGCGAGCGGGGTCAGCCTGCAGCTGCAGGTGAGCTCGCCGACGTTCACGACCCTGAGTTTCCAGCCCCAGAACGCCGGCGGCGCGGTGGCGGGCGAGTGGCGGACGTTCACCAACGCCGACGCCCCGCTGTGGCGTACCTCGCGCGCCTTCGGCCACTTCGCCGCGGGGTCCGACCACAGCCTCGCCGACTACATCGACGCCGTGCCGCAGTCCCAGGTCAACGCCGCGTTCCTGAACGTGGGAACCGGGGCGGCCGAGCTCAACGCGTACACGGACAACGTCGCGATCGACGGCGACACCTACAACTTCGCCACCACCGGCTCGGCCCACGCCTCGATCACCGCGCCGCCGACCCTCGACCGGCGCACCCCCACGCCGATCGCCCTGAGCTTCAGCTCCGATCCCGACGGCCCCGAGTTCCGGCACACCTCGGCCCTGTTCACCGTCACCGGGCCGGACTCGCTCAACCGCAGGGACCTGATTGCGCTGGACGACAACCGGCCGCTCCCGCTCGAGCCCGCGGGCACGGGCACGTTCTCGGCGCACGTCGCGCTCTCGGGCGACACGCTCAGGCCCGGCGAGGACCTGACCGCCGACCTGTCCCTGATCCTGCGCCGCCGCGCCCCCTGCGGCACCTACGTCGTCTCCGGCCGCCTGCTGACCGACGACACCGCGACGAACCTGACGGCGAGCCAGACCCTGACGCTCGCCTGCCCCACCACCC
>NZ_JAGSOG010000105.1 GCF_018139695.1 Actinospica durhamensis
GCCCCCAAGCCCCCAAAAAACCATCGGCCGGGAACGGACACCCCGTTCCCGGCCGAATCGCGCTTCAACCGCGCCGCTCAGTCCTACTCAGTCCTGCTCAGTCCCGTGCAGCCCCGCTCAGGAGGCCGTGCCGCGCAGCTTGGCCAGGGCCTGGGCCAGCAGGATTTCGGCGTCCGCATCGCTGCGGCGCTCACGCACGTAGGCGAGGTGCGTCTTGTACGGCGCCACGCGCGTGGCAGCCGGCGGGTTCTCCTGGTCCTGCCCCGCGGGCATGCCGCACCGGTGGCACTCCCACTCCTCCGGAACGACCGCCTCGGCAGCGAACCTCGTGGGGGTCGAGTGCCCACTGGCACACCAGAACGTCACCAGGACTCGCGCGACGAGATCGCCGCCACGCTCGGATTCACCGGCGGGACCTGAGCCGATCCTGTGCCCTCGCACGCCGCTGCTTCGAGCCATGTGGCAAATCTCCTCTGATCGCGACCAACCCGGCAACGCGCCGGCACCAAGCAGCGCCGCCGTCATCACCGGGTCCGACCCGCGGAGCGCGGGCGTCACTTCCGACAGTACGTCCCGACAGGCGGCCGCAGATCACGAAACAACGTCACTCGGGGCTCGACTGACTCCGATCACCCGATTTGGCACGCATACGCACGCGCGAGCGCGTGACACTGTCACAATTCGGGCACGGCTCGGTGATTCGCCCACCGGACGGTTGCGGCAGGTCGCTACCGTCGCAGCGCACCGACCGCCCAGCCGAGGGGTATCGTGTCCCAGCCGTTCGACCAGTCACCGTCCGCACGCAGGCCCCCGAGGCCGAGGGCTTCGCGGCAACGCAAGGCCCTGTACTGGACCGGCGGGGTCCTGGCCGCCCTTATCGTCATCGGCACATTGAACTCGCCCTCCGGCGGCAAGACGAACACCGCAGCCAACAGCCAGACCATCACCGTGACCGAGACCGTCGGCCACAGCGCCGCATCGAAGCCGGCCACGACGCCCGCGAACGGCGGCGCCTACCCGAACGCATCGGCGATCCTCGCCAGACTCGCCGCCACCGGCCTTGCCTGCACCGCCCCGTCCCCGATGGCCGAGGACGCCGCGACTCTGTTCGAGCCCGGGGCTACCTCGCTCATCACCTGCAACTCTCCCGGCGGCACGAACGCGGACACGGAAGTAACCGTGTTCGACACCACGACACACCAGCAGACCTACGAAAAGCTGATCGAGTCCGCCGGCACCAGCATCGCGGGCGGCCAACTCGCCGGGAAGAACTGGGTCCTCGAATCCACCCCTGTTTACGCGACCAGCGCGAAAGCACAGCTCGGCGGCACCTTGACCGTCATCCCGGCAGCAGGCCAGTCCGCAGCTTCCGGCGCGGCGGCACTCCTCGCCTCCGCGGGTCCGCTCGGGGCTCACCTGGTCAACGGCAATGAAGTCGCGTGCGACGAGACCACCGCGTACTACGGCTCCGACGGGCACGGCGGCGTGACCGTGCAAGCGTTCTTTCAAGGCTCCGGACTTCTGAACGTCGTCGCGACCAGCAAGGACGACACATCTGACACGTCGCAGGAGTACACACAGGGCGTGAACACGACACAAGGGCACGCGTTCGATCTGAGCGGCATGGCGTTGAGCAACGTCAACGAGATCGACTTCGCGGTCACCTCCCCGGAAGGATCGGGCGGCTGCCAGGTCCAGCCGGCCACGGCCAAGTAGATGACAATGCCACCGGAAGCCGGCCGCCGTCATCGCCGACCTCGACCCCCGATATGAGATCCCGGGCATTCCGGAACGCCCGCACCGTCATGGGCGAGGCGATCCACCGCGGCACGCAAGCCCGCATCCACGCCTCGACCCCGGAGCACCTGCAGCCGGCCACCCACCCCCGGGCCTGCGGCTCCACTGTCGCCCAAGCTCATCGCCGACGCCGCGTACCTGATAACGCTGCGGCGTTCGGCATCCGCGGCGCTGTTCGCGCAGGCGTTCCGGCTGGCACCACAGGAGTTGGTGGGGCTTCTCACGCGGCTGACCGGCGAATCACCGCACACGGAAAATCACGCGAATCAGCTGCCTTAATCTAGGCGACAATCACCGACGCCAGACCGAGAGCTATCGCATCAACCAAAAGAGTGTCTGAAGCCTGTTTCTCTGGCACGATGGCGTGCATGCGGTGGGGTGGTCGACTTCGGCAATCGCTCGGCTGGGCGATCGCGATCTTCCTGTTGGTCGCAGCGGCGAGCTTGCTGGCGTCCATACATGTCAGGGGTCCTGCGGTCGTGGCCACGGCGGCGACCGCGGGGCTCGCGGCCGTCGGCGGGGTCTTCAAGCTCGGGGCCGACCTGCTCAAGGATGCCTACGGCGATCGCGCGAAGCAGAGGTTGGAGCGCAGCAAGGAGGTTCGCGAACTTGCGGACAACCGGGTCGGCCCCGACGGAGAGTTGCTCCTGGTCCGCGACGCCGCACGCCGCGAGCTCCTGGGAATCCACGAAGCCACCAGGCTGCCGGTGGAGTTCTCAGACCCCAGCCTCGATCCCGAGCTGCCAACCTACGTGACACGCGACATCGACGCCGATCTGCACACCGCGCTCAAGGCGGCTACGCGTACGGGCGGATTGTTTCTTCTTGTCGGGGCTGCCGCCACGGGCAAGACCCGATGCGCGTTCGAGGCCATACGGACGGTCGTTCCGGAATGGAAACTGCTCCTGCCGAGTGACGCAGGCGAGGTTCGCGCGCACTTCAAGGCCGACGTCGACCTGGGCAGGACGGTGGTCTGGCTCAACGATGTGCAATTGTTCCTCGGCGTGGACGGGTTGCGTTCGGCGGAGATACGCAGAGTCCTGGCCGACGTGTCGAGACCGGTCCTGTTCGTCGGAACGATGTGGAATTCCACATATGAGGAGCTCACCGCTTCCGACGGTATGCGCCGCGACGCGAAGACGGTCCTGGGTATGGCCAGAAGATTTCCGGTCGTGGCCTTCAGCGAGTCGGAATGGTCGCGGGCGGAACAGCTGCAGGCGGTCGATCCGCGGCTCGCGGAAGCGATCCGATTCCGCATCGAGGGCACGCTTCCGCAGACGCTCGCGAGCAGGCTGGCGCTCATCCATCGCTGGGCGATGGTGGACGATGCGTACGCGGCGTCGGTCATGGTCGCCGCGATGAACGCGCGGCTCTGCGGCGTCTCGGAAGTGCTGCCGGCCGGGCTTCACGAGCGTTTGGCCGCATCCTGCCTGAGCGGGGAAGCGCGGGCTACGGCCGAACCGGACTGGTTCGCGAAGGCCGTCGAATGGGCGTGCAGACCTGTTCAGGAGGCCACGTCGGTCGGGATTCTCTCCGCGGTCGGCGTCGCCATCGGCGAGACGGTCGGCTGGCGTATCTCCGACATGCTGGTCGACTACGCGGTCACCTCGGGATGGCAGGTTTCCGACGAGTTCTGGCGCCTGATCATGGCCGAGGTCGACATTCCCGCGTGCGTGCGCGCCGGTTTCGCGGCCTACAACCTCGGCCGGACCGACCTGGCCGAAGAAGCATGGCGTCGGTCGGCCGACGCAGGCGACGATCAAGGGATGTTCAATCTCGCAGTCGCGCTCACCAAGAAGGGCGACCCGTCGGAGGGTGAAGTCTGGTACCGGCGCTCGGCGGAGTCCGGCAACGGTACTGCCATGTACAACCTCGCCTTCGTCTGCCTCAAACGAGGCGATGCGGCCGAGGCCGAGCGCTGGTTCAGGCGCTCGGTCGAGGTGGGGACCGGCGCGGGCATGAACGGCCTCGGCTGGCTCCTTTTCACACGCGGGGACTCGAAAGAGGCCGAGGGCTGGTTCCGGGGTGCCGCCGACGCCGGATACATCAACGGCTTGGCCAATCTCGGCGTGGTGTTCGAGTGTCGCGGCGAGGAGGCCGAGGCCGAACTCTGGCATCGGCGCGCGGCCGAGGCGGGCGACCGTGAGGGAATGTTCAACCTGGCGTGCATGCTGGACCGGCACGGCGAAACGAATTGTGCCGCGACCTGGTTCCAACGCGCGGCTGAAGCCGGCATCGACCCTTGGTCCGAGGGGCCGTCGTAGTCTTCGGGCTCCGGTGCTCTACGCAGCGGGCGCGGGCACAGCGGCCCGTCCGCGGAATGTGTATCAGAGGCCGTTGACGCTCGAGCGGCGGGCCCGTAGCATCCGGCTCGGACGAGGTGACGGAACCGTTGCACGGATATCACACAGCGTCATCGCCGTCGCCTCGCGCACGCGCACGCGCACCCTCCAACCTGTCCCTGATACCCACAGGAGTCACGCCTTGACTCGACGGTTGCGCACCATCACGCCCCTCCTGGCCGGCCTCGCGACGGTCGTCCTGACCGGCTCGACCGCGCTCGCCGCGGTCTCGCCCGCGCAGGACCCGGTGGCGGTCGGGCCCGGACAGTACTTCACCGCCACGATCAACGGGACGAGCGCCGACCCGGTGATCAAGGTCGTGTGCCTCGGTCCGATCGTGGCCGGGGAGACCGGGCACCCGCTCGCCGACCAGTACCTCGAGGTCCAGCTCGCCCCCACGTCGAGCACCGTGGTCGGCTACACCGGTTCGGCCGCGGACAGTATCGATGTGCTGTTCGCCTCCGCCTCCAGCACGAGCGTCCTCACGCTCACCGCGTACTACGTGCCGGTGGAGATCCCGACGACGCTCGAGCTGCCGTGCGGCGGGACCGGCACGGTCACCTTCGCGCCCGCACCCACGAGCCCTACGGCGAGGAACCTCACGCTCGCCGTGTCCTACGGGAACGTCGCCGCGTAGGACGGTCACATCGAGCAGCACGTCCGGACACCGCCGGGTCCGCGGACGCGGTTTCACGCGTCTGCCGGCCCGGCCCCGTCGTTCACGCGGCTACCGCGGGGCAATAGCGCACCGTCAGGGTGCTGCAGCAGCGTGTCAGGGCACTGAATTTGCGGCCCGCCGCGGGCCGGATTGGTCGAGACCATTGACTTTCCTTGGAGGGTAACGCTACCTTCCAAAGAAAGTCGGGCCCGGGTCATGCCGCCGAACCCCGGAAGCGGGCCATGAAGTCTCTGCGCACCACCGGAAAGGCGACGCCGTCCGAGGTACGGGCGGTCAACCGCCGGCTGCTGCTTCAGCACATCGGCCAGGGCCGCGGCCGGATCTCGCGGGCCGACCTCGTCCGGCTGGCCGCGCTCAACACGGCCACCGTCTCCGGCCTGGTGTCCGAACTGCTCGAGCAGGGCCTGATCCGCGAGGTGGGCTTCGGCCCGTCGGTCGGCGGCAAGCCGCCGATCCTGCTGGATCTGGACCGGGAGCTTTTCGCCGTCCTCGGCGTGCAGCTGATCCGCGACGGCTTCCGCATCGCCGCGGTCTCGCTGCGCGGCGAGATCATCGAGCAGCACGACGAGCTCTGCGATCCCGACCGGATGATCGACGGCATCGTGATCGCGGTGCAGAAGATCGCCGGGAGCCTGGAGCGCACCGTACTGGCCGTCGGCGTGGCCGTGCCGGGCATCGTGGACCACCGCGGCCTGGTCGCCCGGTCGGTGCTGCTCCAGCGCACCGAATTCGACCTCGGCGGCATTCTGCACGAGCGGCTCGGCTACCCGGTGCACCTGATCAACGACAGCGACGCCTGCGCTCTGGCCGAGGTGGCGCTGAGCGAGGATCCGGCCCCGACCCTGCTGGCGCTGTACCTCGGCGACGGGGTGGGCGCGGGCCTCGTCCTGTCCGGCGCGCTGTTCCAGGGCGAGACCTTCGGTGCCGGCGAGATCGGGCATCTCAACCTCCGCACTCACGCGATCACCTGCGAGTGCGGACGCAAGGGCTGTATCGAGGCGGTCGCCCGCATCAGCGTGCTGACCGGCCAGCCGCAGGCCCTGCAGCTGACCCCGCGCGGCGAGCGGGTGGTGGGCAGTCTCGACGACGAGGCCGCCGAACGGGCCGGGCGCAACATCGCCGCGCTGCTCGAGCTCGTCTACGAACTCATCGACGTGCGCCGGACGGTGATCTGCGGCCCGGTCTGCGCCCTCGGGCCCGGGCTGCTCGAGCACATCCGCGCCGCGCTGGACGACAACGACCCCTACCTGGGTGGTCGCTTCACGGTCGAGTACTCCCGGCTCGGCTGGGACGGGACGCTGATCGGCGCGGCGGCCAGCGCCGTGCACGTGGAGCTCGGCCTGCTCTGGTCCTTGGCCGAATCGTGAACAGGGGTGGACGATGACAATGGAAGCCGTACTGGAGGTACGCGAGCCTCGCTACGTCCGGGTGAAGAGCCAGATCGCGGACCGGATCGCGCAGCTGCGCCCGGGCGGGCTGATCCCGCCCGAGCGGGACCTCGCCGTCGTGCTGGGCACCTCGCGCACCACGATCCGCAAGGCGGTGACCGAACTCGTCGCCGAGGGCCGGTTGGTGCGCCGCCAGGGTTCGGGCACGTATGTCGCCGAACCCAAGATGGCCTGGCCGCTGACCGTGTCCGGCTTCGCCGGGCAGCCCGAGGCCGAGGGCCTGCGGGCGCACACCGTCCTGCTCAGTGCCGAGCACCTGCCCGCAGAGGGCGAACTCGCCGAGCACCTGGGCCTGTCCCCCGGCGAACCGGCGCTGGCGCTGCGGCTGCTGCGCTCGGTCAAGGACGTGCCGATGGCCTTGGAGTGCGTCTACCTGTCCGCTCGGCGCTACCCCGGCCTGGAAGCCGAGCTGGCCGAGAGCGATTCGATGTACCAGATCCTGCGCGAACGGATCGGCGACCGGGTCGCCCACGCCATGGAGACGATCGAGACGGTGCCGGCCTCCCCGCACGAGGCGGCCCTGCTCGGCACGGAGATCGGCACGCCGATGCTGTTCGTCACCCGGCACGGCCACACCGCGGACGGCGAACCGGTGGAGTGGGTCCGCACCTGGTACCGCGGCGACCGCTACTCCTTCGTCGCGCGCATCTCCCGACCGCCGGCCGCACCCGGAATTACCTATAGCTGACTGATTCCCGCCCTGCCGCAGCTCCGTAGGGTCGTGGTTGCCGGGAAGATCCGGCAAGCCGCAATCCGAAGGGGAATCGCCATGAAGGCCTACGCCGTCGCGTTCGTGCGCAAGTGCGAGCTCAACACCGAGATCGTCGAGTACCTCCAGCGCATCGACGCCACGATGGACCCGTTCGAGGGCCGCTTCGTGGCACACGGCGGCGGCGCGGAGAACGTCGAGGGCGAGGCGGCGATGGACGTGATCGTCATCGAGTTCCCCAGCCGCGAGCAGCTGCGCGGGTGGTGGAACTCGCCGGAGTACCAGCAGATCAAGCCGCTGCGTACGAACAACATGGACGCCGACATCCTGTTCGTCGACGGCGTGCCCGCGGGCTACCGCGGCGCCGACTCGCTCAAGCACTGACGCAAGCCGTGGCGCGGGCGGAGCCGTTCCGCGGGCACGGTGCAGGGTCCTGATACGTGGCGCGCTCGCCGCCGCTCTCGTCCACGTCGAAACCGTGGAGGCCAACTTTTCAGCGCCGCTGAAACGACCGCGCGCGCAGCGGACGGAGATCGCCCACTGCGCGCACCTGTCAATCCGCGGATCCACCTGCGGATCTACCTACGGATCTGCCTGCTGATCCACCTGCTGATCTACCTACTGATCTACCTTCTGACCTACCAGCGACCCCACCTGTCGCTCAGGTTCGCCACGACGTCGAAGTTGGTCGAGGAGATCCCGCGTACCCCTCGGGCGACGCGCACCGGGGTGATCGCGGCCCTGCGGGTACCGTTGCCGACCTGCCCGAACACGTTGCCGCCCCAGGCGTACACGTCTCCGGTGGTCGACACGGCGTAGGAGGTGGAACCGCCCGTGGCGACGATGCGGTACTGCACGCCCCGCGGCTGGGAGATCCGCACGGGCAGCGGCTGGGACGTCGTCGAACCGGTGCCCAGCTGGTAGTCGGTGCCGTTGCCCCACGCGTAGAGCTCGCCGTTCGTCAGCAGCGCGAGGGTCTGTCCGTTGTTCGGCAGCGATCCGCCCTGGGAGACGACCTTGACCGGGCGCGGCAGGCGGACGCGCAGCGGCACGGTGGCGTAGCCGCCGATGATGCCCTGCCCCAGCTGTCCCTGGGCGTTGTAGCCCCAGTTGTAGTACTTGCCGTCGGTCAGCAGTGCGCCGGAGTTGGTCCAGGCCGCCACCAGCCGCGCGACCCTGGCGTGCGCGGGCAGCTTGACCCGCACCGGCGTGGAGCTCGACGTCCTGGTTCCGTCGCCGAGCTCGCCGAAGAGGTTGGCGCCGCACCCGTAGACCCGGCCGTGGGATTCGTACAGGGCGTGTCCGAACGCTCCGGCCGCTTCGGTCACGTCCGAGAACCGCAGCCGAACCGGGGTGAGGTGTGCCTGCGTGTTGCCCAGGCAGAACGCGTCACCATACGGGTTCGTACCCCACCCCCAGATGTGCCCCGTGGTGTCGATGGCGAAGCCCTCGTCATAGGGCATGACGTCGTCGGGGACCGAGGCGATCCGCACCCCGGCCGGGAACCGCACGCGCACCGCCGTCTGCAGCGAGTTCGAGGTCGAACCGTTGCCCAGCTGGCCGCTCGTACCGATACCCCAGGCATACAGGCTGCCGTCGGTCAGCAGCGCGTACACGGTCGAGTTGGAACTGCCGACCTCGGCGACCCGGCCGGGCACCCGGACCGGGAACGGGCTCAGCTTCGTGCCCGCGAGTCCGTGCGCGTCGGCGAACGTGCCCCAGGACAGGGCGATCGAGGAGGATGGCCGACGGTGATCCGGCTGGGCCGCGGCCGCGGGCGCCGCTGCGGCACCCAGCAAGGCCAACGTTCCAAGACCGGCCGACACCAGCCGCGGGGAGCATCGCAACCGCTTGAACAAGTCCATGGTGCGAGATTAAGCGCGGGTCATCCGCGGACCGGCGCACGACACCCGCGCACTCGGGTGACTGTGGGTCGGAGCATGCTGCTGTCGGGCCGAGCGGGCCGGCCGTCGCTCGTGCGCGAAGTTTCTCGGCCGGCGTGTAGTCCCCCGGGTCCGCACTCGCGTCTTGGAATACGAAGGAAGGCACACGACGCGCAATCCACAGACGCCGAGCACGGCAGTGGCGGGCGGGTCCGGAACGGAAAGTGAGGCCCGTGGGCGACCACGACGCGTTTTTCGCGGAACTTGTCGAGACTCGGTACAACGCGCTGGTCCGCAGCGCCTACCTGCTGACCGGCAATGTGGAGAGCGCTCGCGACCTGGTGCAGACGGCGTTGACGAAGGCGTACGCCAAACGCGTCGGTATGCGAGATCCCGGCGCGATGGAGCACTACGTGCGGCGCAGCATCGTCAACCTCCACATCAGCTCCTGGCGCAGGCACCGTGGGCGTGAGACCTCGGTCGCCCGCCTACCGGAGCCCGCCTCGGGGCCGGCCGCGGGAGGGTCGGAGCCGGCCGTCCCCTTGGTAGCCGATCAGGTGGCCGCCTCGGTGGACCTCTGGCGCGCGCTGCACTCTCTGACACCACGTCAGCGCACGGCGGTCGTCCTGCGCTACTTCGAGGACCTGCCCATCGTCGAGGTCGCGCGGTTGATGGACTGCGGGGAGCAGAGCGTGAAGACACACACCGCTCGCGGCCTGGCGAATCTGCGTGCGCTGCTGGGCACGCAGGACGCCGGTCACATCGGCGCTGCCGGACCGACCACGACGCACGCGACGCTCACGATGAAGGAGGCCGAGATCGCATGAACGAGCAGAACGAGGGAGCCCGCTTCGCCACCGAGATCGAGCAGGTCGTGCGTGCGACGCTGGATCGGCAGGCGGCATCCGTCCCGTTGCAGGATCCGCCGGTGTCGCTGCTGCTCGAGCGCGGCCGCAAGCGCCGCCGCAGGCGCGACGCGCTCAGCGTGACCGGTGCGCTGGCGATGGTGTTCGCGGGTGTGGTCGGCGTGCACGCGGCGATCGCGTCGCCGGGCGGACCGGCTGCGGCGAAGCAGGTGATCGTCGCGGCGAGCGGGCGGCCGTCCGTCGGCGCGAGCGCAAGCGCGGTCGGCGGCTATCAGGCGCAGGTGCCGACGAACTGGAAGCCCGGCGCGAAGCTGCCGCTGGGCACGTACTCCTCGGTGCCGAGCTGGGCGCAGGTGAGGGACGCGGCCACCGAGCTCGGCGGTGACAAGGACAAGGACCATCACGTCCAACCCGAAGTGGGCACCGGGGCGTCCGTGTGTCTGACCCTCGGGTCCACCCCGCTCGTATGGCCCAAGGGCTTCTACGCCGAGGGAACCCCGCTCGTGGTGTTCGACCCCAAGGGCCGGCCCGTGTACGTCGTGGACCAGGGCTTCACCGGCGTGGACGGACCGGCGAAGCTCGGCTTCGGGGACGGCCTGCGTCTGCTCCCCGGGCTCGACCTGAGCCACTGCGGGGCCGAGGCGACGTCCGAACTGGAGCCGTACGCGATCGCGATGATCTTCGCGGACACGCCGCGGCAGTGAACACCGTGGCCGAGGGGAGCGGCTCGTCGCGGTGCCCGGACCGCGCTCGACGCACAGTGGCCGGAATCGTCCTGGGGGTCCTGGGTATCGCGCTCGTCGGGTTGGGCGCGTTCGGGCTCTTCTTCGTCGCGGCGGTCCTGTACGCCGCGGCGAAGGCGGGTGGCTGAGCAGCCCGCGGGAATACGTTCCTTGAACAGGCGCCGGTGTCCTGACTGAGTATGAGTTACTCACGACAGGCCCGCGGCGCGCCCTGCAGCATCGGCGTGGGAGATCCCGCATCTCGCGGGTTCTGGGAGGGGAATCAGCATGTTCGGCAAGAGGTCGGCGCTCGTCACAGCGGCCTTCGTGGCCGCGGTGACGTCGCCTGTGCTCACCGCCGCGAGCGCGAGCGCCAAGGACATCCCGTGGCAGGACCAGACGGTCTTCGCGCTCGGTCCGACCGACAACTACGTGGCCGAGTGGATGGGCCTGTCCGAGGGCTGGACCGTCATCGGCGGCCCGGCGAGCGAGATCTACGCCGGGTCGGCGGGCGTGTTCGCCACGAACCCGACCACCGGCGACATCTTCGAGTACAACGGCACCCCGGGCAGCTGGACCGAGATCGGCGGGCCGGGTGCGCAGTTCGCCGAAGGCGGCGGGCACCTCTACGGTCTCGGGCCGGCCAGTAACTACGTGGCGGAGTGGAACGGCCCTGGGCTCGGCTGGAGCATCATCGGCGGGGCAGCCGAGGACATCTACGCCGGTCCCGACGGACTCGTCGACACGGAGCCGTCCGGAACCAGCGGCGACATCCGGCACTACAACGGCACGCCGAACAGCTGGACCGACATCGGCGGGCCGGAGGGCTACGCCTCGCTCAACGACGTCGCGGTCGGCGTCGGTGCCGTCTACCGGATCAACCCGGCCAACGCCGCGGGCGTGACCGTCGTCGACGAGTGGACCTCGGGCACCACGTGGACCCCGATCCTGACCGTCGGCAGCACCCACCTGCCGGGGAGCCTCATCGCCGGCGACGACGGCGTGTACCTCGACGACGTCACCACCACCTCGGACTTCTACCTCAAGTACAGCGGCACGCCGAACAGCTGGTCGCAGATCAGCGACATCGACTACGACGGCAACGGCCTGTACCCGATGGTGGAGAGCACCACGGGCCTGTACGGCGCCACCATGAACAACGCCGTCAGCACCACCGCCTCCACGGATGTGGAGCTCTACTCGGGCAGCGGCAGCACCTGGACCGTCATCGGCGGCCCGGCCAACCCGAACCTGGCCGCAGGGGCCTGATCACATGTTCGACGAACACCGGCTGCTCAAGCACGGCGCCGCGATCCAGGGCGTGGTCACCAGTCACAAGGAGATCGATCACGACCAGTTCGGGAGCGAACTCGACTACTCGATCCGGGTCCGGGTCAGGTTCCCGGACGGCGGCGAGACCGAGATCCACCATCGCTGGACGAAGCACGCGAAGGTCGGCAGCCTCCGCGTAGGCGACAAGGTCCCGGTGCGGTACGACCCGCAGGACCACTCCAAGGCGGTCCTCGACATGCCCGCGCTGGAAGCCGCGCATGAGCGGGAAAGGGCCGACGCGAAGGCCACGCTGAAGCGCTACGAGGACGAGCGGATCGCCCGGGCGCAGGCCGAGATCGCCGCGGAAGGTGATCACGGGCGCAAGCACCATCACTGAGACCTGCGACCGCCGGGCTCGAGGCGCTTGTTCAGAGCCTTGCCCGCGGGCAGGGTGTCGACGAATCTGTGCAGGAACTGGAGGACCGCGTCGGTCTCGAGTCCCTCCGCCGCGGCGTCGATGAAGCTGTAGAGGTCTTCTTCGATCGCGGCGACGGCGGTGGCCACCCGCTCGCCCTCGGGGGTGAGGCTGAGGTGGAGGTAGCGGCGGTCTTCGGCGTCGGTGCGACGCTCGACCAGCCCGGCCGCGACGACGCGTTCGACCAGTCGGCTGGGATTGGTGCCGCTCTCGCACACCAGCAGCTGGCCGAGCCCGCTCAGGCTCAAGGTGCCGTGCTGCTGGAGCAGGCGCAGCACCTCGGCCTGCGACGGAGTGATGCCGTGGGGCTTGAGGGCCTGGATCAGCAGCCTGTTTCCTTCGCGCTGGACCGCCAGGATCGCGAACCGCAGGTGTTCGGCCTTACGCATCGGCGCCCGCTCCGGTGACCGGAACGGCACTCGCGCCGGCGACCGGGAGAGCTGCGGAGCCTGGCAGCGCGGCGGCGAGGAAGTCCATGACCGCGGCGGCGTAAGTGGCCGGGTGCGAGAAACGGAACATGTGCCCGGTGCGCGGCAGCACGAGCTCCCGTGCGCCGGGGATGCCCGCGAGCATGATCTTGGAGGCGTTCTCGCCGATCAGCACGTCGTGCGAGGGGGTCAGGATCAGGGTCGGGACCTGGACCCGGCCGAGCACCTCGACGTAGTCGGCAGCGAGACCCGCACGCACGCGCGCGCCGAAGGAGTCGGCCGGGGTGTTGGCGAGGAACAGTTCGCGGCTGCGCGCCTCGCTCCAGGGCACCTGCCCCTCGCCGTCGAACGGGGAGGCGAGGCGGTGGGCATGTGTGCGCAGCGTCAGCTGCCGGTAGAGCGGGCCGCAGGCCTTGGCCGCCATCCGCATTAGCGCCTTCCACGGCTTCGAGTCGACCGGGTTGGCGGCGAATCCTCCGGACAGGACCAGGGCGCGCAGGCCCCGCGGGCGGCGGGTGGCCAGCGCGAGCGCGATGTTCGCGCCGAACGAGTCCCCGACCAGCAGGTAGTCCTGGAGGTCGGCGATCGCGTTCTCGACGAAGTCGGCGTAGCGCTCGATCTCGCTGACGCCTTCGGGCAGCCGCAGCGTGCGTTTCGGCACGTCACCGTAGGGGGCGAGCTGTTCTTCGCTCCACGGGGCGCCGGAGAAGCAGGGGATGAAGACGAGCGTCGGTTCCTTCGGTGAAGTACTCATGCAGACCATGTTACACGACATATGTGTCGTGTCATATATTGCCTTCGACGATCGCGCCCAGCAGTCGGCGGCTGTCTTCCCAGATGTCGCCGACCGGCCGGCCGCGCAGGTCGGTGGTGTCGTAGCCGATCGAGGCAGGGAGCAGCTCCGTGGTCATCAGGAAGCGCGGCCCGGGCCAGGCTGCGCGGGCGGTGCGCCAGAGTTCGAAGAACTCCCCGCGCTGCGCAGCGCCAACGAGCGGCAGCGGATCCTGGACGCGCTGGCCGTCGTTGACGCGCGCGTGGATCTCGCCGCAGCGCCGCGCGAGTGTGTGCAGCGCCGCGCGCCATTCGTCGGGCCACGGGGCGCGCAGTTCGGACATCACCGTGTAGTGGCTGAAGTCTCCGCAGAGTATGAGTGCGGGGTGTCTTTCCGTGAGCGCGATGGTGCGTCGGATGTCCTGGGTCAGGCGGTGGCGGTGGGTCTCGAGGAAGAACGGCAGGCCGTACCGGGTGCTGAGGTCGAGCAGTTCCGTGACGCGCGCATCCTGCCAGTCCTCGTCCCGCCAGTAGCCGTCGACCTGCGCGTTGAGGCTCGTCATTCCGGCCGCGGCGGCACGCTCGAACATCGGCTCGGCCGGCTGGTCCTCCGTCAGGTGACAGCAGCCTGATACCTCGAGGCCTGACTCGGCCAGCGCGTGAGCGAAGCCGACCCGCGACGACGCGTCCGGGGGCACGGTCTGTACACCGTCGAAGCCCGCCTCGGCGATGAGGCGTAGCCGCGCCGACAACGGCCCTGAGCCCGGGACCGTCAGCAGGCTGCAATGGACGCTGAGCCTGCTCACAGGCCGTCCTGGTCGTGCCAGTGGTTCTGCCAACGCTGGTCGATCAGGTCGGAAGCGGCCTGGTAGCGGATGTCGGTGGACAGGCGGATCACGCCGTTCGGATCGTGGTTGTCCAGGGAGGCGTGGATGATGTGGGCGCCGTGGACCATCAGGTCCCCGGCGGCGAAATCGGTGACCAGCCAGCGGGCGTCGTACTGCTCGGCGAGCGCCGGGAGGTCGGCGGTCATCGAGGCGGCCGGACGCTTGAGGGTGCCTGCGGCCTCCTCGCGCCGGACCACGTGATGGCTGCCCTCCAGGTAGATCAGCGGCCCGCGCTCGATCGGGCAGTCGCCCAGCGGGATCCAGGACGACACGACCCGGTCGGTGCCCTCACGCAGATAGACCAGGTCGTAGTGGGCCTGGGTCGCGACCCCGATCCCTGACTCACCCGGACCGATGTGCCGCAGGATCTTGCGACGGTGCAGATGGAGCTCGGCGGTGCCGAGGAAACGCTCGTAGAAGGACACGAGCTTCGGATGACGGCACAGTGCTTCGTACTCGGCACCGGGAACGATCTGCCGGTACAGGATATTGCGAAGCCGCTCCCGATCGAGAACGTCGTCTCGCGCGGCGATGCCGTCGCCCGGATCGGTTCCGGGGCGAGTGAGGCCGGTGGGCTCGAGCTGTTCGAAGTAGTACCGGCGGAACCCCTCCACCGTGGCCGGGTCGAAGAAGCCGGGCAGGAAGAGGTGGCCGTCGCGGGCGAACCTGCGTCGCAGTGCCGGGATGTCATCCCGCCCGGCCTCCGGGACCGGCTCCAACCGCCCCAGCCGGCGCGGACCCGGATCCAGGCGGTATCCGTTCGAGGTGAGGACTCGTGTCGATGCAGATGATGGCGGAACTGTCATACCGACTATCCTGCAAGCTCAGGTGATCTTCTCACCATGCACGGGCTCTGGAGATACTTGGACTCTCGTCGACGGCTTTCGATGGCTTTCCGCGACAGTTGACGACCCAGCTATCGCGCCCCCGGACCAGCACAAAGGCACAGGTCCGGGGGCGCGGCGTTCTCACCATCTGCCGTACTACTCGATACTCCACTGCTGCAGAACGGAACCGGTGTCAGCCTCCTGCGTCACCGCGGCCCCATTGGCCTTGGAGGCGGTGGTGAGCAGCAGGCCGCTGCGCACCGAGGTCACCGAGTACGTGCCGTTCGGCTGCAGGACGACGTCCCACTCCTGGTTCGTGCTGTCCGAGCACGGCCACTGGACAATGCTTTCGCCCGCCGCCGTCGAACCGTAGTTGACGGAGGCACATTGATCGGAGGCCGCGCTCGCGATCTCGTAAGAGCCGTCCGCCTGCTGGGTGAAGACCCAGTTGTTGTCGGCGGCGCCGCGCGGATGCGCCGTGGTCAGCGCGGTGCCGTCGGTGGTGCTGCCGTCCGGATCGTCCAGGCCCTTGGCGCCGATGTCGAGGGTGTGCGTGCCGGTGAAGTTCGGTGTCACCGGGTTGACGACCCAGCTGAACGACATCGTGCCGCTCGCAGTACCCGAGGACGCCGTGACGGTGACGGTGCTTCCCGTCGAAGCCTTCGTCGGCGTGCCGGAGACGAGGCCAGAAGCGCTGATCGAAAGGCCTGCCGGGAGACCGGTGGCCGTGTACGTCAACGCATGCCCGGCCGAGTCGGTCGCGGACAGCTGCAGCGAGACCGCGGTGCCGACCGTGGCCTTCTGGTTGCCGGGGTTCACGGCGAGCACCGACTCGCGGGCGGCGCCGATCGGGGTGAGCGTCAGCGTCTGCTCGGCGGCCGTACGTCCGTCGCCGACGCTGCTGCCGCTCGTGTCCGTCCAACTGCGAGCCGGCGTGGTCTCGGCCAGACGGCCGCCGACACCGGACAGCCCGATCACCAGGCCGCTGTAGCGGTTCACGATCCGATAAGTGCCGGCGACATCGGTGTCCGGCAGGACGAACCACTGCTGTCCGACGGTCGGGCCGCCGGCCGCGAGCGCGGTGACGGTCGGCGCCGTCCCCCAGGCGCGCTGGGTCGTGGTGCCGGAGTCGACGCCGAGGGCCTGACCGGTGGACGCGTTGACGATGCGGTAGGAGCCGTCGCCGTCGGGCGCGAAGGCCCAGGACTCCAGGAGCGAGCCGGTAGCCGAGGCGTCCGAGGTCGTCGCCGAACTGCCGGAGACCTGAGCGAGTACCCGGCCGTCGCCGTTGGCGAGCGTGTAGGTCTTGGCGGTGTAGATCAGCGCTGCCGGGTCGGAGCTGCCGATGGTCTCGTTGGCGTACTCGCCGTCGCTGCTGTTGCAGGCGATCGAGCAGTAGGACCGGAAGGACTCCCCGACGATCTCCGAGCTCGTCTTGTTCACGCTGTCGACGAACCAGCGGTACCAGGAATCAGAGGTGTAGCTGCCGGAGTCGCCGATCAGTGTCCACTTCTGCGTCGCGAGGTCCGAGGTGGCATAGAACCGCTGCGAAGTCACCGACCAGGTCTCAGGCTCTCCGATGTAGAGACCGAGGTAGGCGTCGTAGGTGATGTTCATGAAGCCTAGGTACGAGTCCGACGGCAACTCCCCCGCCGCGACCTGCTGGTCCGTGGTGCCGGTGTTGGCCGGGTTGTAATCCTGGGACGGGGACGTGTAGCCGCTGGGATCGGTGGAGTCGACCGGCACCATGTTGCTTTCCATGCCGCCGACGCCGGGCTGCGACCACGCGCCGTCGTACCACTTCTGCCAGCAGCCGGTCGCCATCTTCGCCGAGATGGGGCACCGGGCGACGTGGGCGAGGCCGATGACGCTGCCCGCGTCGCCACCCTTGGGAACGATGCGCGAGGCGTAGTACATGTAGAAGTACCCGGACGCCTGGTCGACGTAGAGCCGGGGATCGCCGTCGCCGTAGTCATAGGTCTGATTCGGGAACGCCGTGGTGTCGCCGCGGGTCGTGGAGTACGGCGAGGTGATCGCGTGGCCCTCGATGGTCCAGGTCATGCCCTGGTCGTGGGAGACGGCGTAGTCGATGGAGTCGTAGTGCAGGCCGTCGCCGAAGGGCTCGCCGGTGAACTCGTCGTGGACCAGGCCGTACCAGTCACCCGTGTCCGGGTCGACCCAGGTTCCGACCAGGTCGCAGTAGTTCGTCAGCGGATAACTCGAGTCCCCGGCCGTCGCGGTCAGCCCGGTCGGACTGTTCTCGCAGCGCCAGACCGTGTTGTCGTTGGCATCGCTCGAGTTGCTCGGATTCACCGCGTCGCTGATCGTGGTGTTCAGCGTGGCGGTGTCGAAGTCGGTGCCGCTGTAGAACTGCCACTCGTGCGGATCGGTGGTGCCGTACAGGGACGCGGACTCCTGATAGTAGAACGTCCCGTCCTTGTCGATGTACGGCGACGCCGGAGTGTCCATCGGGTTGGGGAAGGTGCCGATGGAGCCGACGGAGACGGTGAAGGTGGGGCTCGCCGCCGAGGCCGCCGAGGCCGTCGCCATGGTGCCGGGGGCTGCCGTCAGCACCATGACGGTCGCAGCGATCGCCGCGACCGAGGTCCTGCGTGGTCGTCGCACTGGTACTCCTTTGTGTTCGCGGGACAACCGACAGACATCCGCAAACGGGCGGCGGACCACGGTCAGGATTGCCGTCGATGCCGCCGATGCACCGTCTGCCGTGGGGTACATGGTGTTGTCCCGGGTCATCCATGAGCCATGTACGGGTTCCGGATACTCTTGGATTCTCGTCGACACTCGACAGGAGCCCTCGCCATGCCGTCCGCCTCGCACTACCTCACGCCGCCGACGGAGGTACGGGCGCTGGGTCTCGCGGTCACGGGCGTCGGCCGCATCTCCGGACAGCGCCAGGCGCGGGTCGGGCGCACCCTCGCCGGTTACGCCGGCGTCCTGCTGACCGAGGGAGCCGGAACCCTCGAGCTGCACGGCCGACCCGGACGGCACGAGCTGCGGGCCGGCTCGTTCTTCTGGCTCCCGCCGGGCATCGCGCACACCTACGGCCCCGGCCCGGAAGGCTGGTCGGAGTACTGGATCCTGTTCGAGGGCCCGGCCGCGGCGCGCTACGAAGAGCTCGGATACCTCGGCGGCGGCTGCGCCGCCATCGACCCGGCCGACCCGGACGCGACACGCAGCCGGTTGGCCGGCCTGTTGTCGCTGGCCGGCCGCCCGGAGTCACTCGCCGGCCACATCCAGGCCGCCGCCGAACTCCACGCCCTGATCTGCGCGGTCGGCACGGCGCGGATCGCCCACACCGCCCCGGAACCGGCCCGCCGCGACGTCGGCCGCCGAGCCCTGGCCCTGTTCGACCGGGACGCGCACCGCCCGATCGGCATCGGCGAGGTCGCCCACGAACTGGCCGTCTCGCGTGACACGCTCGCCACCGCGGTCAGGGAACTGACCGGCTCCACCCCGACGGAGTACCTGACCCGGCTGCGCCTGAACCGCTCCAAGACCCTGCTGGCGGACACCGACCTGCCCGTGTTCCGCGTGGCCAGAGACGTCGGCTTCCCCGACCCCGCCTACTTCACCCGGGTGTTCACCAAGTACACCGGCGTCTCCCCGACCACCTTCCGGCGCCAACAGCAGTCCTGAACTCTGCCTCGTCTGCGCACGGCGCGGCGCGGCGCGGGTCCGGGCGCGGGAGCCTTTACTCGGCTCTACACCCGGACCCGCGCCGCGCGGTGAAATAACGTCAGGTCAGCTCGGATCGGCTCAGGTCAGCTCAGCTCAGCGCGGATTAGCTCAGCTCAGATCCTCTCAACTCGGATCCTGTCAGATCACGATGTGGTCGATGTCCGGGGCGCCCTTGGTGCCCGACCCGGAGAACTCGATCGTGTTGGAACTGCCTGCGTTGAGCTTCACCGAGACCTGGTAGCTGCCGACGACGCTGTAGCTCGACGCGCTGGTCTCCGGGAAGCTGACGGTCTGGGCGACGCCGTCGACCGTGATCACCGCGGGCTTGGACTCGGCGACGGCGAGGTAGTAGACCGTCATCGTGTACGTGCCGGTGGTCGGCTCGGAGACACCGGTGAAGGTGAGGGTGCCGCTGCTGCCACCGCCGATGGAGCTGACCTTCTCACCGTCGAGGCAGGCCGAGCAGTTGGTGACGTCCGCGCTGCCGCCGAGCGCGGCCTTGTCCGCCTCGTAGGTCTTCCCGCCGGAAGCCGTGGAGGTCGGCGACGGCGATGCCGAAGCTGATGCGGACACCGATGCGGACACCGATGCCGACGGCGATGCGCTCGGGGTGACCGTGGTCCCGGTGAACGTCCACTCGGACGCCGTGCCCGAACAGCTGCCCGCCGTCAACGTGGAACCGGAGGCGCGCACGCACTTCGTGCTCGTCTGCATGTCCTCGATCGTTCCGTTGGGATTGACCGACCACTCCTCGGTCGGGCCGCCGCTGCACGTATCGAGTGCCAGGGTGCTGCCGGAGGGATTGTCAATACACAGATTGCCGATCTTGAGGAAGGCGCCGTCGTAGGTGAACTGTTGGGTCGAGGAACTGCCGCAGGTCGAGACGTCCGCCGCAGTGCCGGACGTCGAGCTCCCGCCGGGATCGGTCAGACAGGTGCCTGTCGACGCGTTCTTATACTGGCCGACCGTATCCGTCGCCTGTGCTCCGCCGTAGCAGGCGCCGGTGCTCGAGTTGAACAGCGGTGGTGAGCTGACCGTCTCGGTGCTGGGCGGACTGATGATCACGCTCTCCGACCCGTCCTGCGTCAACGCGTCCTCGCAGTTCAGCAATGCGGACTCGTTGCCGTTCTCACCGCCGGCCCACAGGTCGAAGTGCCACATGCCCGGGCCGCCGTCCGGTCCCTGGCCACTCCAGTCCTGATCGCACTCGGTGCAGTCGTCTTCCATGATGAAGTACTTCTCGAGCCGCGGCACGTAGACCTTCGTGCCGGCCGCGATCTCCGCGGTGTCGCTCGCGAAGGTGATCGGATCGCTGTAGCTACCGGTGCCGCCGGCGCACTGGTGCAGGTCCGGGTACGCGATGGCGCAGCCGGGCGGCGTGTTGTCGTACCAGCCGTAGAAGGTGAGGTAGACCTTCTGGGTCGAGCTGGCGTAGGCCGGGGTCGAACTGACCAGCAGTGCGGCCACGATGCCGAGGAGGGTGACGGCTACCGTCACCAGTGAGGCGAGGGTTGCGCGGCGTCTCATATCGTCTCCGTGGGTCCAGGAACAGGGAAGATGAGGGGTGATACGCGCTACGTATCAGGAGTCTCCTGCCCGCCGGATGCCCGCACAAGGACCTAGTAAGTAAATTTTCCTTATTGAGTGCGGGAGCCCTCATGCCTACTCGGCGTCGAGGTGCCGCAGCACCCTGATCGCCGAGGAGGCTTGCTCTTTTCGACTTCGGTCTCTTTTTGACCTCGGTCGTCTTCAGTCGTCTTCAGCCGTCTTCCGTCGTCACCGCACGAGCAGGTCGGAGCTCCAGGTGGACTGGTCGTTGCCGAGGAGCGTGACGTCGCCGAGGAGCTGCGCCGCCGTCGGCCGGCTGTCGGCGGATGCGGCGGCCGAGTACGTCGTCGTGGCGCAGTAGACGATGCCGCCGGTGGTCTTGCAGCCGCTCGACGTGTTCGTGCTCTGAGGCCCGACACCGGTCAGCCGGCCGACGTCAGTACCCTGCGCGACGACGTAGACCTGGCCGGAAGCACCGTTCTGACCCAGCGTGTAGCTGGTGAACAGGCTCCAGTCGCTGCTGTCGGTCGTGTGCGCGGGCTCGGTCAACACGACCTGGGAGACGCTGAAGGCCCCCGGCAGGCTCTTGATCTGCAGCGGCAGGGCGACGTCCGTGGCTCCGACGTGGACCGTGTCGGCGATGTGCTCGACCGTGGCCAGCAGCGGATCGCCACCCAGGTCGGACCCGTCGACCTCGGCCCACTGCCCCGACGCGGTCTGCCATTCCAGCGTCGCGTCGCCGCCGTTGGTCTTGTCTCCAGCGGTCCTGGTGATCCAGTAGCTCTGGGCGTGTGCGCTCCCGATCGCCGGACCGGCGATGCGGTAGAGCTTCGACCTGCTGCTCGCGGTCGCCTCCTTGGCGCTGAGGGTCAGGTAGACCGACGCCCGCCCGGCGGACGGCGCCGAGCCTCCGTCGGTGCCCGGGATGAATCCGCTGGCCCTGGCCGAGAACGCCACGTCGCCCGCGCTGGGCGGACCGGTGATGATGTAGTCCACGTTGTCCGGCAACCAGCCGAACGACGCCGGGACCGTGGCCGTGTACGTCAGGAACCCGGAGGCGGCCGGGGTCGGGGCCGAGGCCGCGGGCGAGACCGCGCTCGACGTGGCGTGATCAGCTCCGGTGGCGGCGTTGTCGGCGGTGCCGAGCGCGTGCGGCAGGAAGACGGCGGCCAGCGCGGCGCACAGGCCGACCGTGCCGACGCCGGTCACCGTGGTCAGGGCCCGCCGGTTGCGCCGGGACCGGTAGCCGTCCTGGCAGGCCCGGTCGAGATCGATCCGGCTGGGCGGAATCGGCCCGGCGGCCGCGTCCTGCTCCAACTTGGCGGAGAGCTCGGGAAGGTCCGGAGACATAGGAAACTCCTTTCAGAGAAGGGCGGTGAGAGGTGGCGGGATAGATCAGGGAGCCGCGATCGGAAACTCGGACCCCAGCACCCGGCGCAGCGTGGCCAGTGCGCGCGCAGTCTGGCTCTTGACCGTGCTCGGCATGCAGCCGAGCTCCTGCGCCGTCTGCTCCACGCTCAGATCGCAGTAGTAACGCAGCACGATCACCGCCCGCTGCCTCGGCGCGAGCGCAGTCAGCGCCGCACGCAAGTCGAGCGAAGTGTCCGCATCGAATTCGAACGCGAGCCCGCCCGCCTGGTGCTGCGACGCGTCCTCGTCGTGCTCCCCATGCAGACTGATCCGCTTCCACCACGGCGAGCGCTGCTCCGTGAGATACGCGTTGACCAGGATCGTGCGCAGGTAGCCGTCAAGGTTCTCCACGCTGTCGCGCACCTTGGGCCAGCGCATGTAAAGCCGCGTAATCGCAGTCTGCGCCAGATCGTCGGCGCGGTCCCAGTCCCGGCAGAGCAGGAAGGCGACCCGGCGTAACCAGAGCATCCGCCCGCTCATGTACGCCGTGAAATCGGCGTCCGGCTCATGTCGCGCCATCGTCTCTCCCTGCCCACCGGTGTGTGATTCACCGCTCCTGACTCAGCCGGCCCGAAGACGGGATGCATCGGTTCGCGAGAAATTTTTCGAGACCGAGGAGCCTAGCGGCACGGCCGGGGACGCTCGTCCCGAACTGGCGGCCGTCCGTGGCCACCGCGCGGCGTCGCCACCCTGGGCTCAGCGGCCTACCGGACTACCGGCCTACCGGCCTCCGCGTCACCGGCCAGGCGTTCGTCCTCCCACGCCCTTCATGCGAAGCCGCGGCCAATGCTCGCAGGCACGGCGGGGTGGGCACGGTGGGGTGCGCACGGTGGGCGCTACCAGTCTCTGTCGGCAATCAGTTCTTCCACGTCCGCGTCGGTGAAGCCGTACGCCGAGGCAATGAACCGGAAGTCCCTGGCGATGACTTCCCTGGCGACCGTCTCGATCTCGCTTTCCGCCGCCTCGAAGTCGTCCTGCAGGAGGTTGAACTCCTCCGTAGCCACGCCAGTGAGTGCGTACAGGGCCGCAAGGTCGACCGGTCGGTCCGCCTCGATCCGCTCACACAGCCTCAGCAGGATGGCCTTGCCCTTGTCGACGACCGGGTCCGGGAAGTACCCATCGCTGTACATGCCCTGCAGAAACTGGTGGGTCCTCACTTGAGCGTTCTCGACAGGCACGGTGCGGTGGCCTTCCCGGTTGCCGGACGGATTCGCTCGAGATTCTGCACTGCGCCCCCGACATTCTCGGCCACGCAGGACCCGCGGAATGCCCTCCGCACGCCCCCATCCACATGACGCCCCGAACATGTCGTCACGCAGTCACAGGGCGATGGGGGGGCGATACCGCAGCATTATGTCGATGCCGGCATCTCGATCGAGCGACCGCAGTCCAGGTTCAGGCCTGCAGGGCCACTGCCAGTTCGCTGTCAGTAGCCACGTATACGCTCCGGCGTACAGCGGGAGTGCGGAGATGAGGGAGGGACTGGGTGGGAGCCAAGACTGGAGTGCTGGCGTACGCATCGGAGAGCGTTGCCGATGCGTTGCGCGGTCGGCCCGTGGAGTCTGACCGCGGTGCGGCTGAGGCGCTCTTACGGCGGCTGTATCCGGCCGAGCTCGTGGATGCCGAGGGGGTGGCGCCGCTCACCAGCAATCTATGGGAGGCGGTCTACCCGCCCGAGGGCGCGATGTACGCGGCGTGCCTCCCAGGCGTGGAGATCGTCTGCGATCGACGGCTCATGGTCGAGTGTCCATCCATGCTGCCGCCAAGTTTCCTGGAGGCGGCGCGGGGGCGCCTGGTCGTTCTGCACGCCATGCACAGCGTGGTGGACTGGCTGGCTTTCGGGGTGTGGAAGGACGGAGTGCTGATTCGTTTTTTGAGCCTGTCACCGGATGGCGGGATTCAAGAGAACCTCGGTGAGCCGTTCGAGTTCGAGGCTCCGTTCTGGGCCGGCGAGCACCCCGTGGAATTCGACTCGGACTGGGACGAGGAGCCCTATCCCCTGCCTTTCCACCCGCTGGAGCTGGGCGAGGAGGCGCTGCGGGCCCTGTTCGGATTCGTCATCGAGGGATGGCCGGACCCGCAGGACATTGACGCTTCCGAGATCCCCATGCACGGCTTTCGCGTCCGCGGCGTGAACGGAGCACCGTGACTCGGTGTAGGCGGAACAAGTGGGCTGCCGTAGCACTTGGAAGCAGCACGCCTGCGGCGGATCAGGTCGTCGAGGAGCGCTGAGGGCCGTACCTGCACCACCAGAGAATGACGTTCGTCCCTCGCGTCAGTTCTGCATCGTGAACCATGTGCGGTCGAAGCGCCGCGTGGTCAGGTCGTCGTCGCGGATCATCCAGTACGCCACCGGGGAGTCGCCCCAGATCATCCCGAGGTCGTCGGCTTCGGGGATCTGCAGGAGCACCTGCCAGTGCGCGGCCTCGTCGAGCACGTTGATGTGCGGGCTGCGCCCGGCGTCGATCGCGGCGGAGGCGGCTCGGACTTCCGGTGGGCCTTGGCATGGGCGCGCATACCCGCCGCACTGCGCGTAGGTCTCCCGCAAGGCCTCGATGCCGGAGACGAACTCCTCCGCCCAGAACGGGTGCGCCGGATCGGCGAGGGTCCTCACTTCGGTAGGAAAGTAGCGCTCGATCAGATCCCATCGAGTGCTCGGCGGCGTGCTCACCGCCCGTGCAGATCGCAAATCCGTCTCGTACGGCTCAAGCCAGCGCGGGGCCAGCCGAGGCCTTCTCGTTCTGGCTTCGGGCACGTAAATCACCTGCCCGCTCGTCCACTCCGTCAGGCACCACTCGTAGTCGACGGTCTTGTCAGGGCCCTCGTAGCGTTCGTCGACACAGAAGGACGACAGGTGGCCGGATTCCGGGAGCAGACCGACTCCGCCGACGGCGGCGACGGCGGCGCAGTCGAGTTCGGCGATGAAGCTGAGCGGCCCATAGCCTTCGAAACTGGGCCACTCGACGTCGTCCGGCAGCATCGGGTCCCCGCCCAGGCGCAGCGCAGTAGGCTCGCCCTGAGCTCCGGCCAGCGGAAACTGCACCGCGGGGCGCAGCAGACTGATCCACTTCTCTGCGAACGCCTCGGGCAGACGCGCACGTGCGAACCGTGCGTACTCATCGGCTGAAGTCACGATGCGCACTCTAATGCGGTACGTCCGAGAGCAGACAAGGCATCCTCGGGCCACGCGGCCGGCGGGAAGCCCGGTGTACGGACTCGTGCCCGCCGGCCGCGTTCGGGCGCCGGGTTCGTCGGCGCCGGCGGTGTCGCGGTGGTCAGCTGAAGGAGACCGAGTAGCTGTTGACCGTGAAGTCCTGGCCGGGGTTCTCCGTGGTGATCTCCCAGCCGAACTGCACCTGGCCGAGGGTCTCGTTGGACATCCAGCCCTTGGTGTTCTGAATCCACTTGAGGATGTCGAGGATGTTGAAGGTGCCCGAGGTCACGGTGCTCGAGTCGACGAACGAGTAGACGTTGTTGGACCCGTTCGTGCCCTTGTAGACGGTGTAGGTCTGCCCGTCGAGGGTGACGGTGCCGACGCTGGAGCCGAGCGGGCCGACGTTGTGCACGTCGGTCCAGATCATGATCTCGTTGGCGCCGTCCTCGGTCCAGATGTCGTACGCGGTCTCATACGAGCCGGCGCTGGGGTCGGTGACCGAGTACGTCGAGGTGACGGACGACAGCGAGCTGATGCTCTTGTCCACGGTGCGCGAGACGTTGGGGTAGGCCTCGACGCCGCTGGTGTAGTCCTGCTGGGACCACACGCCCCAGTTGCTGGCCGAGTTGACCCACAGGCCCTGGTACGTGTAGTTCGAGCCCCACTCGTCGTTGTAGACGGTGTAGGTCCCGTCGGTCCAGCTGGCGTACTGGTCGGACGAGCTGTAGGTGGCGGCCTGGGCGGGGCCCGCGGCCAAGACGGCGATAGTTCCGGCGGTCAGCACGCCGGCGATGCCCTTGAACAGGTTGTTGCGCCTCATTGCGCAGCTCCTCTTCCTTCACAGCATGGGTGGGTGGGTAGGTGCAGGTGTTCGATCATGGAGCACTTCGAATATTCGCACTGGGCGCTGGAGTCATCGAAGCGCTTCACCAACATGATCAGGCACCATAGATGCAGATCCACGAGGCCGTCAAGAGTCTGCCACGCCCAGTCATCCTGCCCGGCAGCACGACAGAGACCACATATTCAGAACATTGCTATGCATGCGCTTAATCTGAATCAGATGCGGCATTGAGCTGATTCTGGACAATGTGTTCATATCGGGAAAAGCGGCACATGTCAGATGCTGGCGGACTGAGCGAATCGAAGCGCTTCGAAGACTGCGAAGCGCTGTCGGCTTGAGGAGCGCGGTCCAGGAGCGTCCGTTGGCCGGTGCGCAGCACAGGGCCGACGCCTTCGGCCGCCGCCCTCAACACCACCACCACTAGATGATTGAAACAGCCTTCTATGGCGGGACCGTGTGCGGGGTGGCTAGTTCGTAGACGGCGTGGGAGAAGGGTTGGGCCTCGACGTGTTCGCTGCGGATGATGACGCCGGTGCCGTGGAGGGGGGTGATGGGGCCTAGGCC
>NZ_JAGSOG010000106.1 GCF_018139695.1 Actinospica durhamensis
AGGGCCCGAAAGGCGGGCGGCCCCCCGCATTCGACGCCGAACTGTACAAGCGCCGCAACCTGATCGAACGATGCAACAACCGGATCAAGCAGTGGCGCGGCATCGCGACCCGCTACGACAAGCTCCCCGACCGCTACCAAGGCGGAATCGAGCTGGTCAGTGCACTGATCTGGCTACGGTCTCTGTGCCCGGAATGACCCGGACACAGAGACCGTACATAGAGATTAATAGATGGTCAGATTCACCAACACCGCCTAGCGTGGAGCGGCCGCTCCGGCGGAGAAACGGTTCACCTTGCCGAGCACGTCGTCTTCGTAGATCCGGATCGACTGCTGCAGTGCGAACTCTGCCATGTAGGTGCGGAACCGGTCCCTCGGGTGTTCGGCGAGGTTGACCATACGCCGGTTCGCCACCACCGCGGGGCTGTCGAGCAGGGCGACGCCCCGCTCGACCGACGCGTCCATGTCCTCCGGCTCGGCCACCTCGTCGACCAGCAGCCGGGCGTCCGGTTCGCTCGCCCGGATCCGCCGACCGCCGAGGATCATCTGGCGGGACAGGCGGGCGCCCGCCTGCCGGCCGAGCCTGAGATTCCCGGCACCCGGTACGATCCCCTCCTTGGCCGCAGGCAGCGCCAGGTAGGCGTCGCTCGCCGCGATCACCCGGTCGAACACGAGCAGCATCTGCATGCCGCCGCCGATCGCGAAGCCGTCCACGGCGGCGAGCCAGGGCTTCTCGATCTCCGGCGAGCGCCACGACTGCTCGTGGTCCACCCGCACGCCGCGCACGATTTTGTTCAGGTAGCCCAGCTCCCGCCGCAGCAGGAAGTCGATCAGCGAGATCCGCCCGGCGCTCAGCTCCTTGAGGTTGATCCCGGCGCTGAACACCCGTCTGCCGCGGTAACGCGGGTGGTCCATCACGCCGCCCCGAACCACCCCGACCCGCACCGCCGGGTCGAGCAACGCCACGTCGACGGCGGTCTCCATGTCCTCGACCTGCTGGTTGTCCTCGGCGTTGAGACGATCGCCCCGGCACATGGTCAGATGCGCGGCGGCGCCGTCACGTCTGACCAGTACCGAGCCGAGGTCCAGGGCACCCGTGCGGCGGAACTCGTCGAGCCGTGCCAACGCCCTCGGCGTCGGCCGCAACATCGCGTCGACCAGGTGCTCACCGGCGACCGGCGCCGAGAGGATGCCGTGCATGAAGATTCCGACGTCGATCTCCAGTCCGCGCTTGTCCGACTGCCGGCGCGCCGCGTCCTGCGCCAGTTCGTCCGGCGTCGGCACCAGTCCGGGGAACTCGGCTGCCGCCAGCTCGACGAGAGCGCCCAGTCGCAGGTGCCGGGTGCGGCCCGCGGTCAGCACGTCATATACGGCCTCTGCGTTCGCGGCCATGAAGGCACGGCGCGACGAACGGGAGGCGTGCTGATCGGCGGGCTCCCTGACGGCTGCCGCGGCTGCCCTCAGGGAGCCCGCACGCGCGGCCTCGACGCCGGTCATGACCGGCCCGCGAGCCTCAGCGCCCGGTCGCACGCCGCGAGATGAGCGCCGAGTGCCTCCTCGTAGCTGGTGACCGCGGCGTCCAGCATCAGCCTTCGGCGAATGGCCACGTCCTGCCCCTGGTGGCCGCCCAAGCCGCCGGCGACCGACCCCGCGGTCCGCATCGCGGCCCCCGCGTCGTCGACGACCTCGTCGAGCAAAGACAGACCCGCCGCCTCCAGGGCGGAGAGCGGGCGGCCCAACAGCACCGAACCCCGGAGCCGGCCGACGCCGACCTGGTTGGCGAGCCGGTACAGGCTCATGCCTGGCCACGCCGCGCCGCCGCCGGCGGTCAGCATCAGGCTCGTGTCACGGGTGGCCACCCGGTAGTCGGTGGTGAGCAGGACGTCGAGGGCGGCGCCGCCGCATTCGCCCGACAGGACCGCGACGGTGGCCGCGGCGGCGAGCTCGAGCCGGCGCAGTCCCCGCTCCCATCTGTTGACCAGTTGAATGCCGACCCGTCCGGGGAACGGATCGATCGGCGCTCCGGACAGTTCGAGCACTCCGACCGAGCCGGGTTCGGCCTCGAGCCGGTCGGCGAAGCCGGTCACCTCGGCCACCAGGTCGGCGGAGAGCGGCCGGCGGCCATCGAAGCGCAGCCGCAACTCGGTGTGGTCGGTGCGAGCGGGAATCATCACAGGTGTCCTTCGTTGTCCGATTGGCGGCTCACCATTGGACGAGTGCCGTTTCGATCGTCGAGCCGGGGCCCATCGTCATGAGGACGCCGTAGTCCCCCGGCCGCACGACGCCTTCCGCGCGCAACCGCTGGTAGGAGAACAGGAACGAGCCGCTGGAGAGGTTGCCGTAGTCGCGCAGCACGCTGGTGGTGTGGCGCAGGTCGTGCCGGCTGAGGCCGAGGTTCACCATCACCGAGTCGATCACCTTCTTGCCGCCGGAGTGCACGACCCAGTGGGCGACGTCGCGGCGACGCACTCCGCTGCCGGCGAGCAGGCGGTCCACGACCAGTTCGGCGTGCGCGCCGACCACGTAGGGCACTTCCGGGTCGAGGTAGAAGCTGAAGCGGTCCTGTGCGTCGTCCCAGTCGTAGCGCATCGCGTCGATGGCGTCCGGGATGACGATGCTGGCGAACTTGAGCACGACCGGGCCGGGCCCGGCGTCCGCGTCACAGCCGATCGGGGCGCGCACCGCGACCGCCGCCGCGCCGTCGCCGAAGAGGCTGTTGACCACCGACGTGCGCATGGTGCCGTCGAACACGTAGGCCGCCGAACACGCCTCGACGCAGACCATCAGCGCGAGCTCGCCCGGGTTCTTGGCCGCCCAGCCGGTCACCGCGTTGAGCGCGTTGAGCCCCGCGTTGCACCCCATGCCGACCACGTCGAGCCGGACGCAGTACGGGTCGAGCCCCAGCTCCTTGATCAGCAGTGCGCTGAAACCGGGGGTGAGGAACCCGGTGGAGCTGACACAGCACAGGTAGCGCACGTCGGCGAGGCCGAACCCGGCGTCGGCGAGGCAGGCCCGCACTGCGCGGGCGCCCATGTCGATGCCCTGCGCCTTGTGCTTGGCGAGCAGTTCGCCCTGCCGCTCCGGGTGCGGCCGGCCGTCGGGAAGTTCGGGGGGCAGGGTGAGGAACCGCCGATCGATGGCGCTGTTGGCGAACACGGAGCGGATCCGGGGATCGGTGATCCGGAAGAAGTCGAGCAGTTCCTGTTGGGAGTAGGAGGTGGCGGGCACGGCGGTGCCGACCCCGCGCAGTTTCGAGAACGGCAGCGCGACCGACGAGGGCACCGCGGTGACATCGAAGGGCTGCCCGTCGTAGAGATCTTCCGTCATCGACGGTTCCGTCTGCGCTGAGACGCTTGCGCCGAACGAGATGACTGGCATTCGTGCTCGGGCAAAGTCAGACTCCTTCTCTCGATGATCGATCCGACCGTCACCGCGCCGTCGGCGGCCGGGTGCGGCCTGTCTGTTCGGCGACGCGCCATCGAGCCTGCTACCGGTCCCGCCAAGGCCGATCCGGCGTGTTGGCGATCGCCAGAACCAGGTTGACGAAGTCCGATCCCCACCGGTCGACCGTGTCCGCGTCGACCATGTCGGGTTCGTACTCGACGACACACCGGAACTCGCCCGCCGGAAGCATCGTCAAACCCCACATGCACGCACCGCGGTGATACATCGCCGGCGCCTCGTCCGGCAAGATCACCGGCTCGACGCTGTCGGCGAATTGAATATCGGCCGAGGCCATCGGCGGCCTGGCGTAGTTGAAGGCGAACGGCATGGACTGCGGATCGCCGAAAGGCTTCATGAGGTCGGGGACCAGCGGAATTATATCCTCTAATGTCATCAGGTTTCGCTGGGCGTCCATACTCGACTTCCGCGCGAGGAGCATGATTTCCCGGAAAGTCTTACACGTGCCGAATTCCAGACGGAGGGGAACCATGCTGGAGAAGAACCCCACAGAGTCCTGAAAATCTTTGGAATTGCGGCCGTTGTTCACGGTCAGCAGCGTGACGTCGGACGAACCGCGAATTTTCTCGGCCAGGACCACGGCCGCCGCCAAGAACACATGATAAGCGGTGCAACGATTCAGGCCCGCGCCTGCCCTGATCTTCGCGGAGTCGTCGGGATCGATCAGAAAATCCCAGACCGCGCTGGGTGATTTCAGGCCGTCGGGACCGCTCGGCCGATCGGCCGGCATCGCGTACATCCCGGTATCGGACAAGGTGTCCGTCCAGTAGCGGCGTACGGTATCCGCTTTTTCGCTCCGCAGAAACCCCCGCTGCCGCGATGCGTATTCGTGGTATTGGAAGGGGGTCGGCAGCGCATGCGGCGTTCCGCTCACCCTGGCGTTGTAACAGGCGGCGAGGTCGCGGCGGAGCACGCCGGACGACCAGTTGTCGCCGAAGAGATGGTGGGTGATGAGGGTGAGTACCGCGTCATGGTCGTCGAATCGGTAGAGGGCGGCGCGCAGCGAGGGCGTGACGGAGAAATCAATGAGCTCATCGCACAAACCGAGGTGCACGTCGACGGCGATTTCGTCGCGAGACCGGCCGGGAACGACGGGAATATCGTGCACGGTGAACGGCACAGGCAGTGGCGGCAATACCTCCTGGTATCCTTCGCCTTCATCCGTCTCGCCGTAATTGATCCGCGTACGCAGGGCTCCGTGCCGTTCCACCACATCGTCGAGCGCACCCTTGAGGGCGTCGAGCCGCAGTTCCCCCTTGATGCGCAGTGCCGACGAAAAGGTGTGCTTGGAAGAGCGTATGACGTGATCCGGGTCTTGCTGTTGGGATGCCAGAGGATACCTGTCCGGCGTCGGGGAGGAATCCCGCCCGGTCATCGCGATACCGCCGCGAGGAATTCGGCGACGTCCGACGGACGCAGGTCGACCCAGTGCTCACGCACAGAGGCAAGGCAGTCCGCGCGGAGCCCCGGCCCGTATACCGCAGTCCAGCCGTCCGGTACGGCGATGACGGCCGGCCACAGCGAGTGCTGATTCTGCGAGTTGCGCAGCACACTGTAATCGGCATCCGGCTCTTCGAACGGATTGGTCATCTGCTTTCTCCTTGTGTCAGGCCGCCGGGCAACGCCTTGTGTCTATGGCCTATCGAGACTCCTGGCTCCTCTTGTACACGATGCTGCAGGAGTCAAGTTCGGCGCATATTCCTGATTGCCGAACCTGGGCCTGCCGGTGTGCCGGTCCAGAGGGCAATTTGGAGGGTGCCGGCTGGTGCTCTCTCCGGCGACCATGGTTGCTGAGATCCTGCGTGGCACTGACCAGGCCCGGCAACGGACAGGCAGGTCGAACTAGGAGGCAGCGACCGATGACTGCGAGGCCAGTTGACGATCATGACATCGTCGTCGTCTGCAACGCCCAGCAGGAGGTGCTGGTTGCCCTCTTCGACCAGCATGCCGAGGTCTGTCTGGTGCTCGATGGCATGGACCGGCGCTATCGCCCGCTGGACCAGCGGTTGCTCGACCAGTGCGAGAAGGTCTACCGGATCAGCTCTTTCGACTCCATCGCCGAGCTGTCCGCGGTTGCCGTCGACCTGCGGTCTTCCGGCCGGACGGTCGCGGAGGTCTTCTGCCAGGCCGAGACGAGCCAATTCGGCGCCGGATACTTGAAACTGCTGCTCGGCAGGTCCGGCAACCCGCTGCATCACGTCGCGCACCGGGACAAGCGGTTGATGAAGGAGTTGGTCCGCGGCGCGGGCGTGCCGACGGCGGAGTTCCGGTCGTTGCCCGACCCCGCGGACGCGGCGGCGGTCACCCGGATCGCCGCAGAGCTCTCCGCCCCGCTGATCGTCAAGCCGGCCTCCGGGTACGGCGCGACCACCACGGAGAAGGTCGACGATGCCGCGGACCTCGCCACGGTTGCCACCGGCTTGACCTTCGACGTCTCACAGCGGTCACATCAGCTGATCGTCGAGGAGTACGTCACCGGCGAGGAACTGTGTGTCGACGCGATCTGGTCGGGAGACAAGGCGCTGACGTTCGTGGTGCACAGGTACCTGCGGCCGAGGATAACCGTGCTGGACAACCGCCTCGACGGTTCGATGATCCTGCTGCCCGAGGACTACCCGGAACTCTACGAGCGGCTGCGCGACATGCACACCCGGCTCAACCCGGCACTCGGCATCGACTCCGGCCCCACCCATGTGGAGGTGTTCGAGCGTCCGGACGGGGAGCTTCTCTTCTCCGAGATCGCCTCGCGTCCGGGCGGCGGTTGGATCCAGCTCATGATCGGCGCCTATCACGGCCACGCCACGTGGCCGCTCGCCGCGTCGGCCGCCCTGACCGGCACCATCCCGGCGCTGCACTCGGCCCGGCCGTACGTCGGCGGGATCAGCGTCCGGCCGACCGTTCCCGGAGTGATCACCGAAATGCCGACCGACGAGGAACTCTCGCGGCATCCCGGGATGATCACCTGGCATCGGCGGCGCCAGATCGGCGACCGGGCCCGGTGCGACGGACCGTCCGACTGGTACCTGTTCCTGATCTTCGGCGCCGACAGTGAGGACGAACTCGTCGACCTCTGCGTCGAGGCCGCGCAGACGCTGACGATCCGGACCGATGGATAGCACGACGCCCTCGCTCCGGCTCTCCGCCCGTCACGAGGCTGTCGCCGTGCTCATGTGGGCTCAGTGACAGTGGTGCTCCGAGTCCTCGCCGGCGGCCGCGCCGAGGTCGTCGTCGCGTCCGGCCTTGATGCGTGACCACTGGGCGGTCGGGCGACCGTCCAGTCGGAACTGGCTGCCCCCGCTCCTGCGGTTGGAATCCCACCGCTGCGGCCAGCCTTCGGGCGAGTCCTCCCAGAGCTCCTGCCGGCCGTAGGCGGTCAGATCCAGGAGCCCGTACGACGGCGACATCGGTTCATTGCCGCGGCCGGTGGTCCAATAGGTCTCGAAGACCCGGTCACCTTGTCGGATATAGCTGGCCAGGATGCCGAAGTGCCGGTCGGCGATCAGTGCGTCCACGGATTCCGGCGGCACCGAGTACCAGGGAGTGGTCCAGCCCATGAAGTCGTGATAGCGCGAGCTCTCCTCGTAAGGCCCCTCACAGAAGGTCGCGTAGCTCACGTCCCGCGAATTCAGATACGACACCTCACTGATATGAGTGGTCGAGAAGGTACAGCCCTCACACTGCTCGGCGGCGGGCCGCCCGGCGTGCCACATGTGGAAATAGGCGATCAGCTGGGACCGCCCGTCGAAGACGTCGATCAACGGAACCAGCCCGTCCGCGCCGATCAGCTTGGCCGTCGGATCGACCTCGACCATGGGCAACCGGCGCCGCTCCGCAGCCAGTGCGTCCCCGGCTCTGGTGTGGGCCTTCTCCTTGATCCGGAGCTCCCCGACCTTCGCCCGCCAGGTCTCGCGATCGGCGATCTGTGGGATTTGATAACTGTTTGTAAGGGAATCAGACACGCTACATTTCTAGCGCCACTCGACACGAAGCACAACACTTCGGCACGACGCGTACACACTGCGTCGAAGGCGTTCCCGGAGTCGGCGGCGGCAGTCATTCCACTCTTTTTTTAAATTTTTTGATATATGAACATACATACTGGGAAGTACGAAGGCGCCGCCGCAGGGCCGGCGGCGTGGCGCGCTCCGCGTCGCCGCAGGTGGAAGCATCGCGGCCGTAGTGTGGTCGCGTGACAGAACCAGGCCGTTCCGGTGGCGGCGCCACGCTCCACTTGGGAACAGGCCCGGGACGACGGGTCATCGCGGCCATGATTCTCGGCTCGACGTTGGCCTCGATCGACGCGACCGTGGTCGGAATCGCGCTGCCTGCCATCGGGCGGGACTTCGGTGCCACCGTGTCCGGACTGCAGTGGGTCGTCACGGCCTACACGCTCACCCTCGGAGGACTGCTCCTGGTCGGTGGCGCACTCGGCGACCGGCACGGCCGCAAACGCTATTTCGTGATCGGGGTGATCTGGTTTGCGCTGGCGTCCGGGCTCTGCGGACTGGCGCCGAACACTGCTGTGCTCATCGTCGCCCGCTCGATCCAGGGTGTGGGCGCGGCGCTGTTGATGCCGGGCAGCCTGGCCATCCTCGAGGCCTCGTTCGTACCCGAGGACCGCGGCAAGGCCATCGGCATCTGGTCCGGATTCACCGGCGTCGGCGGCGCGATCGGGCCGCTGTTGGGCGGAGTTCTCATCGAGTGGGCGTCCTGGCGCCTGATCTTCGCGATCAACCTGCCCTTGGCGGCGGCTGTCGTCGTGCTGGCTCTACGCCACGTGCCCGAGTCGCGCGATCCGAGCTTGTCCGGGACCCGGCTGGATGTGACCGGCGGGGCGTTGGTCACGCTGGGGCTGGCCGGTCTCGCCTACGGGTTGATCGAGGGCCCCTCGGGCGGATGGCACGGTGTCGCGGCAGTCGCGGCCCTCGTCTCCGGCGTGCTCCTGCTCACCGTATTCGTCCTGTGGGAACGACACGCCGCGACACCGATGCTGCCCCTGAAGTTGTTCCGCTCCCGGCAGTTTTCGGCGACGAACGCGGTCACCTTCGTGCTCTACGGCGCGATCGGCGGGGTGTTTTTCCTGCTGCCCGTCCAACTGCAGGAGGTCTCTGGGTACAGCCCGCTGGAGGCGGGCCTCGCACTGCTCCCGTTGACCGCTCTGACGTTCACGCTCTCGGCCCGCTCCGGAGCGCTGGCCGCACGGATCGGCCCGCGGCTGCAGATGAGCGCGGGCCCATGCATCGTGGGCCTGGGCGTGCTGCTCCTGGTCCGCATCGACGCCACAGGTACGTACTGGACACAGGTACTTCCCTCAGTCCTGCTCCTCGGATTGGGCTTTGCCACGACGGTCGCGCCGCTGACCTCGACGGCGCTGTCCTCCGCACCGTCGACGCAGAGCGGCGTGGCCTCGGCGGTCAACAACGACGTCGCCCGAACGGCCGGTCTGATCGCGGTGGCAGTCCTGCCGGCGGTCGCCGGGATCACCGAGAGGGCATACCTGGACCCGGCCGCCTTCTCGCGCGGCTTCCATAAGGCATCCGTCGTCTCGGGCCTCTTGTGCGTGCTCAGTGGCCTGATGGCGGCGGTACTCATCCGAAACCCCCATCCACTCACGGCGCCACAGCCGCCCGAGGGCGAGTTCCTCCGGCACTGCCCGCTCGATGCACCGCCGCCGCGGGTCAACGTGTGAGCTGCAGCGCTTGGCATTCCTCTGACGTTGGCGCCCGCCGTCAGCCGCGCAGGGCGCCGGACATGAAGCCGCGGACGTAGCTGCGCTGCAGCAGGAGGAACAGGAAGAGGCACGGGATGGCCATGAACACGACGCCGGCTTGCAGCGTGGGGTAGTCGATGGAGCCGAAGGTGCGTCCTTCCATGTCGACCACGGCCAGCGGGAGGGTGAACTTGTCGGACGAGTTGAGCAGGATCAGCGCGGCGAAGAACTCGTTCCAGGCGGCGAGGAAGGCGAACAGTCCGACTGTCACCACGGCCGGGCGCACCACGTGGATCATGACCCTGGTCAACGCGGTGAAGGTGCCGCAGCCGTCCACCGCGGCGGAGTCCTCCAGCTCCTGCGGGACGGCTTCGAAGGAGTTGCGCATGAGGAAGGTCGCGAACGGCAGTTGGAACATCACCAGCACCGCCGCCAGGCCGGCCAGTGAGTTCTGCAGGCCGAGCCAGCCCAGCAGGACGTAGAGCGGGATGAGGATCGTCGGATAGGGCACCATCAGGATCGCCAGTGTGGCCAGGAACAGCAGGTTCTTGCCGGGGAAGCGGAACCTGCCGAAGGCGTAGCCGCCCAGCAGCGAGACGGCCAGGGTGCCCGCGACCGTCATCGCCGTGACCTCGAGGCTGTTGCGCAGGTAGGTGCCGATGCCGTCGCCATAGTGGATCATGTTGCGATAGCTGGCCAGGCCGAAGCCGTGCGGGGTGCGGACGGAGGCCCAGCCGCTCCAGGCGAGCGGCAGGAGGAACAGGATGGCGAGGGCGCCGGCGGTCCCGTAGTAGCCGAGGCCTGCCGCCCTGCGTCGGGCGGTGCGGGTCGTCATCATGCGGTTGCCTTCTTCCGTGGTGCCGGGCCTACTTCTCCTCGCGGCGGCGAAGGAAGGAGAGTTGGACGACGTTGAGCACGAGCAGGACGAGGAGCACCAGGACCGAGAGCGCGGCGGACGAGCCCAGGTCGAAGCGGACGAACGCCTCGCGGACGATCACCATGACGACGGAGGTGGTCGAGTCGTCCGGACCGCCCTTCGTCAGGATGTAGAACTGGTCGAAGGCGAGCAGCGAACCGGTGGTCATCACGATGAGGACCAAGGCGATGGTGGGGCGCAGCAACGGGATCGTGATCCTGCGCAGGGTCTGCCAGCGCGAGCAGCCGTCCATCCGGGCGGCCTCATAGAGCTCGACCGGGATCGCCTGCAGTCCGGTGAGCAGGATCAGCATGTTGAAACCGGCGAAGCGCCAGGTCACCAGGGTGACGGTGGAGGCGAGCGCGCCGCCGGGACTGCCGGTGATCCAGTCCACCGGGGCGTTGATCAGGCCGAGATGCTCGAGCACCGGGTTGACCGGGCCGATGGCCGAGCTCAGGAAGCCGAGGAACAGCAGCGAGGCGGTGGCGAAGCCGACGGCCGCCGGCAGGAAGAACGCGGTGCGCAGCAGGCCCACGCCGGGGCGCGGGTGCTGCACCATCAGCGCGAGGCCGAAGGAGATGGTGAAGAGCACCACCGTGGTGACGACGGTGTACTTGACGGTGAACCAGGCCGCCGTGGCGACGAGGGTGTTGTGGGCGACGTCGGTGTAGTTCTTCGGAGCGTTGAAGGTCGGGTTGCCGAGCAGGGGCCAGTGGTGCAGCGACATCCACACCACCAGCACCAGGGGGACGAGGAAGAGCAGCCCCACCACGGCCGCGGTGGGCGCGGCGTAGCCGAGTCCGGCGAGGGCGCGGCGGCGGGATCGGCCGCCGGCCCGCTTCCGCCGACGGCCCGCGCCCGCGGCGTCGCCGGGGGCACGCGCGACGGGCGCGGCCGTGGTGGTCTGCATCAGAACTCCCTTGCCTTGCTGCTCGTGCCTGCTGGTACCTGTCGTCGTCCGTCTGCCGGTGGCCGACGTGCTCTCGTCTACTTGCTCTCCTCTACTGCTGTTGCAGTGAGGCGGTGATGGCCGTCTGGCCGCTGGACAGGGCCTGGGTCAGGTCGGGGCCGAACAGCGCGCCGCGCAGGGTCGTGGTCCACGGGCTCTGCGGGTCGTTGTAGGTGGCGTTGAAGTTGAGCGCGTACGGAGTCTGGCCCTTGGCGAGCAGCCCGTTGACGGTCACCACGTTCGGATCGGCCAGCGCGTACTGGTTCTGCGCCAGGTCGGTGCGGGCGATCACCTCGTGGTCCTTGGCGATCACGTTCACCTGCGCCTGGTCGCCGAGGGTCCAGGACAGGAAGTCCCAGGCCGCGGCCTCGTGGCTGCTGGTGGAGGAGATCCCGGCGACGTCGCCGCCGATGAAGGTGGAACTGCCGCCGTTCACCCCCGGGATCGGCGCCACACCCATATCAAGGCCCTTCTGCAGGAGCAGCGGATACCAGGAGAACGGGCCGGGAGCGATCCCGATGTCCCCGGACTGCAGCGCGCCGAGCCAGGTGGTCCCGTCCTCCTGCTTGGCGCCGGGGGCCATGGTGCCGTCGGCGAACATACCGCGGTAGATCTGGAAGACGGCCTGGGCCTGCGGCGAGTCGATGTAGCTCTGTGTGCCGCCGCTGTTCATCACCTGTCCCCCGTCGGCCCAGATCGAAGGCCAGACGGTGAACTCGACGCAGCCCCCGCAGTTGCCGCCCTCGTAGCTGCCGTGGATCTGGCCGCCGAGCTTGGCCACCGTGCGGGCCTGTGCCGCGTACTGGGCGAGAGTGGTCGGCGGCTTGCTCGGGTCGAGGCCGGCCTGCCGGTACAGGGCCTTGTTGTAGTAGAGCACGGACAGGTCGAGCGCGTGCGGCACCGCGTAGAGCCGGCCGTTGCTCGTTCCGGCCTTGATGAAGGAGGGCACCACGTCGTTCTTGAAGGGCAGCGCGTCGAACTGGTCGGTGACGTCGGCCCACAGTCCCTGGGAGACGTAGTTCGGGGCGAAGACGACGTCGGAGGTGAAGATGTCGGGCAGGGCGTGCGCACCGGCCGCGCTGGCGATCTTCGCCGGATACTGTTCATTCGGGTAGACGGTCAGCACCACGTGATTGCTGTGGCTTGCGTTGTACGCGTCGATGAGCGCCTGGGTCTGGGACTGCGTGCCCGCCCTGGTCCACATGGTGATCGTGACTCCCGAGGTCGGCCCGCCGCCCGCCTGGGCGGAGCCGCCGCTGGAACAGGCCGCGGCGAGCGCGAGGCTGAGGGCGGCGACCACGGCGCCGAGGGCTGTGCGGAGTCTTCGCATTCGGGTCCGGTTGGTGGTTCGCATTCGGTGGCTCCTCGGCCGGGGCCGGCGGCCGCGGGTTGCGGCCGCCGGCTGGTGGATGGTCAAGTACGGTCCGCTCAGCTGGCGAGCGTGATGGTGACGGTGGTGGTGCCAGAGTTCACGGTGACGCTGTGTGCGGTGGAGTCGTAGGTGCCGCCGGTGACGGAGCTCACCGCGACGGAGTTGAAGATGGGCAGTTGCACGGCGATGGAGCCGCCGGGCAGCGTCCCGCTCAGGGTCACGGTGATCACGCGCCCGGTGCCGGGCTTGGTGACCGCCAGGGAGACGCCGTAGGTGCTGCGGCTCCCGCTGCTCACGGAGTAAGCACTGGTCAGGTTGCTGACGGAGATGGTCTGGCCGGCGGTGATCCAGGTGTTGGGGATGCCGCGGCCGAGGTAGAGCGGGCTGGTGTAGGTGAACGGTCCGGTGCCGGTCGCGGACAGGCCCTGGGCGACCAGGGATTCGAGCAGGCCCTGCTGCTGGGCCGAGGTCGGCCAGGCGTAGGGGCAGGCGCCGAATTCCGGTCCGGCGTGGTTGCCGATCCACGGGTTGCCGCTGTCCGGGCCGCTGCCGTTGGCCTCCCACCACGCGTTCGGACCGCCGGTCGTGGTCGCGAGTTGCCAGGCATAGCTGGTGATGGGCAGGTCGCGGTACTGCGTCCCGTAGAGGCCGTTGATCGAGTAGGCGGTGTTGTAGGCGGTGGAGTAGCCGTCGAAGGCCCCGAACGTCGGGTACGGCAGGCCGTTGGCGGAGAGCCGGTTGAAGCCCCAGGCGTAGAGCGCGTCGCCCTGTGCGGCGCTACCCGCGATGCCGTTGAGCGTTCCGCCTTCGAGCATCGTCGACCACTGATCCTGACCGGTCCATTCCGGCGAGGCCCAGTTCGCGTCGTTGTACGTGTTGCAGCGGTTGGCGGAGTTGGGCTGGTCCACCGTGCACGGCAGGTAGCTGAATCCGTTGGCGGACTCGTTGTTGCCGAGCAGGGTGTTGAGGTTGTTGAGCAGCGAGGTGTAGGCGGTGTCGGCGTACTGCGCCTCGGCCGTGTTGCCGAGTCTCGTCGCGATGTACTTGTACGCGGCGAGGCCCTGCAGCGCCGAGTAGTCGTCGAACAGCCAGCGCCCGGACGAGTCGTTGTCGTAGCTGGCGGCCAGGACGCCGTCCGAGGCGAGCTGTCCCTGGTAGATGCTGTGCATGATGGTGTAGAGGCTGGGGCCCCACGGGCTGGAGCCGACCGAGTCGTCGTGGAAGTACTGGCTGACGAACGCGGTGTCGTTGGTCTTGGCGAGGTACAGCGCCCAGACGGCCGGGGTCTTCCAGTCACCGTCGTAGTACCAGTTGGCGCCCTCTTCGTTGAAACTCGGGTTCTCCGAGATGCGCGCGGTCAACAGCAGGTTCTGCGCGTCGTGGAAGTCGCCGGTCTCGAAGCGGGCCATCAGTTCGCCGGGAACGTCGTGGTTGAGCAGCCAGGCATAGTTGTCGGCGGCGGAGAACTGCGCCTCGCCGACCTGCATGATCAGGTTGTAGATGGTGCCCGCCTTGTAGGCGTTGACCAGGGCGGTGCCGGGGTTGGCGAGGTTGCCGGTGTTCGGCAGGGTGAGGTTGGGCAGCGAGATCGTCGCCGTCTCGGCGATCCGGCCGTTCCAGTAGGAGCTCATCGCGCTGTAGGCGGAGTCGAGCGTGGGAGCGCTGCTCGCGAGGGTCGCGGCGCTGGGCAGGGCGACGCCGCTGCCGAAGTCGTCGACGGCGGCGACGTAGTCGTGGTTGCTGGTGGCGCCGGGCTGGACGGTGTTGAGCGAGGTGCTGGTCAGCCGCACCAGGTTCGTCCCGGAGCCGCCCGGGTCGAGTGTGATCGCGGAGCTGCCGTTGTCGGTGACCGATACCCGGGTGTAGACCAGCATGAACGGGTTGCCGGAGATGGTGACCTTGTCGGCGAAGTCCTTGATGGACACGGCCGTCGTCCCGCTGGTGAACGAGGTGGTCAGCGCGGGCAGGTAGCCGCTGTCCTCACTCCACTGCACGGACTGTGCGGGTCGGCTGCCACCGGTCTGGTAGATGCTGAAGGAGTACATCGCGCCGCAGATCGTGGTGCCGCCCGCGTTGTAGGTCGTGGGCACGCCGCGGGCGAAGTACGAGCCGGACAGGTAGGAGAACACCGGCCAGTAGTTCCCGTCCCAGCCGAGCGCGGACTCGTTGTAATAGCCCTGACCGTAGGGGTCGGTGGGGGTGGGGAAGTTGGTTCCGTAAGCGTTGGGCAGGCTGGAGTTGTTGCACGCGTTGGGAGCCACCGCGGGGATGCCCTGGTAGCTGCTGACACCGGAGGAGTTCACCGTCCAGCTGAACGAGACTGAGCCGGCGGCGCCGGTGGTGTCGGTCGCGGTCACCGTCGGCGTGTAGCCGGCCGCGGTCGTGGGCGTGCCGGAGATCAGTCCGGAGGAGCTGATGGACAGGCCCGCGGGTAGCCCGCTGGCCGAGTAGGTCAGCGTCTGCCCTGACACCGAGTCGGAACCGCTCACTTGGAGCGAGACGGCAGTGCCGACGGTCGAGGTCTGCGATCCGGGGCTGGTGACGGTGACGGTGTCGCCGGTGCCGCCGCCCGAGTTGGCGGAGGGCAGCTGCCATACCCGGGTGGTCGCGCTCGTGCAGGGCAGTTGGACCAGCACGACATCGTTGGCGGTGCTGTCCCCGGTCGGGACGATGCACTTGCCGGAGTTGACGGACACCAGATTGAAGGTGTTGCCCACCCCGGAGATCGAGACCGGCTGCAGGGTCCACTGCTGGTTGGTCTGCTGGTTGCAGGTCCACTGGATGATCTTGGTGTTGTCGGCCGTGGAACGCCCGGAGACGTCCACGCACAAGCCCGCGAAGGTGGTGATGGTGTAGGTCGCCGAGGTACCGGAGACGGGGGTGAAGGTCCAGTTCTGATTACTGCCCGAGCTGCAGGAGTACTGGATCAGCTGGACGCCGGTGCTCGTCGAGCTGTTCGGGTCGTCCATGCAGTCGCCGCTGCCCCGGTTCACCGCCGTGGAGGTGAAGGTGGACGCGGCGGACGCCGGGGCCGCCGTGCCCAGGACGGGCAGCAGGACGGCGAGCAGCAGGCCGGCCAGGACGCCGGCGATCGAGCGGCGCGGCCCGCGCGCCGAACGGACGCGCGTCATTGCGCGTTCACCCGCTTCGCTTCGTTGCGGTGCGGGTGATGTCCAACAGACATCGGTGATTCCTCTCTGGTGAGTAGGGGACGGGAGGGTCTCGGCTCATGCGGTGGGCAGCCAGACGCGCATCGCGCCGTCCGTGCGGTTGGCCCACGCGTAGTAGGGGACGGCGGTGAGCGTGACCGGTTCGCCCGGCGCGCCCGCGGGCGTGCGACGCGCCCCGCGCGACGCACCCTGCGCGGTGCGGTAGGGCCACCAGTTCTTCGCCCCGGCGCGGGGGCGGCGCCAGCCCGACGCGGTGATGACGGTGACGCCGCCGAGCAGGTCGGGTCGGTACCGGTCGACGAGGTCCGCCTCGGTGTTCAGGACGAGTCGGTCGAGCCCCCCGCCGGGATGGTCGGCCTCTTCGAGGCAGTACACGAGCGGGCCGCGCTCGATGGCGACGCACCCGCGCACCGCGTCCACCCGCGGGTCGGCGCAGGTGAGCCGAGGCGTCAGGTCGAGTTCCAGATCGACCTGGTCGCCGACCTGCCAGGCGCGGCGCAGCCGGAGCCAGCCGGCCCGCGCGGTGGCGGGCACCACCTCCCGGCCCACCCGCACGACGTACCGCGCGCACCAGTGCGGGATGCGCAGGGAGAGCGTCCACTCCGCGCGCGAGGGCGCCTCCTGCACGACGATGCGGACGTGGCCCTGCCAGGGAAAATCAGTGTTAGCGCTCACAACCAGCGGCCCGCGGGAACACTCCCCGGCGAACAGGCCCGTCGCGTACTGGTGCAGCTGCAGGCCCGCGCCGTCGGTGGAGGCGAGGTAGTGCGGGAGAGCGGCCAGCAGCCGCATCACGTTCGGCGGGCAGCAGGCGCAGCGGAACCAGCGCGTGCGGCGGATCGTCTTGTCCCCGCCCGGATCCGCGTGCCCGTCCCGAACCTGCAATGGATTGACATAAAGCCAGCTGTGTCCATCCAGCGAAACGCCGGCGATCAGCGCGTTGTACAGCGTGCGCTCGGCCAGGTCGGCGTAGCGGGCGCGGCCGGTGAGCAGCGCGAGCCGCCAGTTCCAGTGCACCGAGGCGACGGCCGCGCAGGTCTCGCAGTACGCGCGCTCCGTGGGCAGTTCGTGGGGGTCGCCGAACGACTCGTCGTCGTGGTGCGCGCCCAGGCCGCCGGTCAGGTGGGTCTTGGTGGCGGCCATCGCCTCCCACAACCGCTCCCCCGCCGCGAGCAGGGAGCGGTCACCGGTCTCCGCCGCCACGTCCGCGGCGCCGGCCAGCAGGTAGAGCTGCCGGACCGCGTGGCCCTCGACGCTGCGCGCCTCGCGCAGCGGCACCCGGTCCTGAAAATAGCCCTCGCCGCCGAGCAGCCCGTGCCCGCGCCGGTCCACCAGGAGGCCGGCCAGGTCGAGATAGCGCCGCTCGCCGGTCTCCCGGAAGAGTTCGACCAGCGCCGTCTCGATCTCGGGATGTCCGGGGATGCCGTCGATGCGCTCCGGCGCGTCCGCGCCGAAGACCGCGACGAGGAGGTCGGCGAAGCGGCAGGCGACGGCGAGCAGGGCGTCGCGCCCGGTGGCGCGGTGGTGGGCGATGCCCGCCTGGATCAGGTGGCCCGCGCAGTACAGCTCGTGGCCCCACCGCAGATCCAGGAAGCGCCCCTCCCCCTTGCCGAGCTGGAACCACGTGTTCAGATACCCGTCCGGCCGCTGGGCCGCGGCGATCAGGGCGATGATCCGCTCCACATCGCCCTCGAGCCGGCGCGCCGTCGGACCGCCCTCGCCAGGACCGAGCTCGGACAGCCGCCAGCAGGCCGCCTCCAGCCACTTGTACACGTCCGAGTCCACGAACGGGTACTGCCCGCGGAACTCGCCTGCGTGCGCGCCCGCGGCCACCCGCAGGTTGTGCAGGTTCCCGGCCGCCTCCAGGAGCCCCGGCCCCTGCGGAATGCTCGCCTCGGCGTTCACCGCGCGCCGTCTGCTCCAGAAGCCCCCGGTCACCGCGGCGGCGCGCGCGGGCCGCAGCGCGGTGGCGGCCGCGGCGCTGGGCAGCAGCGGGCCCGGCGTCGCCTGTGTGGTCAGCTCGGACACGGACACAGCCCCCCTTCCGTTGTGGGAAATCCTTTGCCCACAGAGAAAGTAGGACCGCCCCGGCAGTACGTCAATGCTCTGCGAAGATCGCTTTGCGGGGCCATGATCTGCACGGATGCAGGGGAAGCAGGGTTCTGGAACGACCAGACGGGTTGGGAAATGGTTTTCCCGTGGTAGCCGCGGGACCGCCCAGAGAACCCGCCGCACGGGCCACCCTCAGCGACGCCGCCGCGCTGGCCGGGTCACCCCCGGGACCGCCTCCCGGGCGCTGAACGGGCGGGGCAGGCTGCGCCAGGAGACCCGGCAGCGAGTGCAGGCCGCGGCCGAGCGGCTCAACTTCCAGCCCGACGTGCCCGCCCAGAGCCTGCTCTCCGGGCGGGCCTGACCGTGGGGCTGGTCACGCGCTGATGGCCCGCTTCCTCGCCGAATGGGCATCCCGACGGACCCTGGGGCTCAGCGCCGCAGTGCTCAGCGCTTGCGGCCGATCCCGTACTGGAAGAGGGTTCCGCTCTCGCGCACCTCGAGCTCGATGCCGGCCGCGGTCGCGGCCTCGCCGAGCTCGTCGGCACTGTAGAAGTTCTTCACGATCGTCGCGCTCGCACCGCTGTCGAGCCGTCGCACCATGGTCTGCCCGGTCGCGGCCGCCACATGCGGCTCGGTCGCGGCGACGGGCAAGTCGTCGACGAAGAACACGCTCCCGCCGGTGCGCAGCCACGTTCCGACGGAAGCGAAGAAAGAGGTGAGCCGCTCGCGCGGGACATGCGAGATCCAGAAGGTGAAGACGATCGCATCGAAGCGCTGTGCCGTCTCCCAGGTGAACAGGTCCGCGATCTCGGTGCGGACGTGCTCCAGGCCGGCCACCGGATTGCGGGCGAGCATCTCGGCGGATCCGTCGACCAGCACGAGCCGACGCGCGCGCGGAGCGAGATGAATGCTCCACGTCCCGGTGCCCGGCGCCAGTTCCAGGACGTCTCCGCCGAGGTCGGTCGAGTCCAGCGCGGACCGGACGGACCCCGCCTCGCGGAACCAGCGCTCGTTCGCCGAGTCACCCCGGTCGAACGAGCCGCGCCGAAGCCACCAATCGTCGTATTCCTCCGCCCGGCTGGAGTAGTACGCGAGCTGCTGCGCCAACTGTTCCTCGCTGACGGGTTCGAGCTCTTCGGTACCCGGCTGATCGGAATGCGCCGTCATCTCATTCTTCCCCTCGTGCACGTAATGTCACCTATCTGCCCACCCTCAACCGATTGATGAAATGAAGGCCGGACAGCCCGACTACCGTACACCATTCGTAAACTGGGACAACCGGGCATCCATGCGCGTCAACCCACGTAGGGTTCTTACCAACGACGCTGAGCATTCTTCCCCGTCGGCCTCCGTGCTGGGGTCGGCATAGCGCACGGCAGCATCCAGGTGCCCGTTCCGGAGCAGATGAGATTCGACGCCTTCAAAATCTACTGTTCGAGGCTTATCAGGGGTATTTATCGGTCGAGGAGTGCTGTCAGGCCTCGTTCAGGACCGACATCTGCACACGTGGCTGGCAGAATTCGGATTAGCTTCAGGCGCGCTCTCGCACGTATAGGTCGCGCAGCAGGCCGATCTCTCCGCCGTGGTGCGCCACCTCGTCCAGAGCGTGCAGGGTGAGCTTCAGGTAGGTTTCGCCAGCCGAGTCGCCGGGGCCCAGGCCCATCGGTTCGAGCAGGCGCTTGTCGCCGAGGGCTGCGATGCGGGAGGTGAAGCGCTCCCACTCCTCGGCGAGCGCCTGGATGCCCTCCTTGGCGGTGCCCGGCCAGGCGAGGCGGTCGCCGAGGTCGGGGACGTCCTCGAAGAAAATGAGCACGTAGCCGCGCAGGCAGAGGTTGCCGATGTGCCAGATGCGCCAGGCGATCGTCGTGACGGGGTCCGGCACGCCCGGGACCGACTCCGGAAACGCCCTGGCGACTCGGAATGCGCCGTCGTCACCGGGGCGGATACTGAGGCTGTCGCTGACCGGCTCCCAGAGGTACTCGGCGTCGGTCAGGCCTTCAAGGCGCTCGAACAGCCGGAATCGCGCGTCTTCGAAGATCGCGAGTACGTCGCGCGTGACGGGGTCGAGCACAGTCGTGTCAGCCATGTCAGCTCCCAGGCTCGGTGGCTTCGTGGGCTTCGTCGCAGCAGCGGCGCAGGCACGCACGCTAGCACCACTCGGTGCTGGAAGGGGTCCGTTCGCACCCGGGCGAACTTCGCCGGGGAACTGCGAGACTCCCCGGTTCTGTTCCGTCCTCGCCCCTCGTTCTCACCGAACGCAGACGGAACAGAGCCGGCGCAGACGCCACCGTGCTCACATCGCTGTCGCCGGGCCCGCCCACCTCTTCGGGAGGACTCTGATCAGCGGATATACCTTCCGGTGATGGCCCGGGCGATGACGAGGCGCTGGATCTCGCTGGTGCCTTCGAAGATGGTGTAGATCTTGGCGTCGCGGTACATGCGCTCGACGGGGTGTTCGCGGCTGTAGCCGGCGCCGCCGAGGATCTGGACGGCTTTCTCGGTGGCGGTGACGGCGAGTTCGCCGGCGCGGAGCTTGGACATGGAGCCCTGGGCGGCGTCGAAGGGCTTGCCGTTGCGGCCCATCCAGGAGGCGGACCAGATCAGGAGCCTGACCATCTCGATCTCGGTGCGCACGTCGGCCAGGGCGAAGGCGATGGCCTGGTTCTCCACGATGGGGCGGCCGAAGGCCTCGCGGCGGCCGGCGTATTCGAGGGCGTACTCGTAGGCGGCGCGGGCGATGCCGAGGGCTTGGGCGCCTACGGTGGGGCGGCTGACCTCGAAGGTGGCCATGGCGGCCTGCTGGGCCTGGCCCTGCTGCTGGTTGCGGGCTTCCGACGCGTTCTCTCCCGCCCTGGCCTGCTCGCCGGCTATCCGCTCGCGGGCCTTGGCCAGGCGGCGGTCCAGGCGCTCCTTGCCGCCGAGCAGGCAGTGGCCGGGGACGCGGACCTCGTCGAGGAAGACGTCCGCGGTGTGGGAGGCGCGCAGGCCCAGCTTCTTGATCTTGGGGCCGCCCTGCAGGCCGGGGGTGCCGGGCGGGACGATGAAGGCGGCTTGGCCGCGGGCGCCGAGTTCGGGCTCGACGCTGGCGACGACGACGTGGACGTTGGCGATGCCGCCGTTGGTGATCCACGCCTTCTGGCCGCCGATCACCCACTCGTCCTTGGCCTCGTCGTAGCGGGCGCGGGTGCGCAGAGCGCTGACATCCGAGCCGGCCTGGGGCTCGGAGACGCAGAACGCGCCGACCTTCGGGTCGTCCTGGTCGCCGAAGCACTGGGGCACCCACTCGGCCAGCTGCTCGGGCGTGCCGGCGGCGAAGATCCCGGCGACGGCGAGGGAGGTGCCGAACAGGGCCATGCCGATGCCGGCGTCGCCCCAGAACAACTCCTCGTTCGCGATCTGCAGCGACAGGCCGCTCGGGTCGCCGTAGAGCTCGGCCAGGGACTCGAAGCCGTAGAGCCCGATCTTGGCCGCCTCCTTGATCACCGGCCAGGGGGTCTCCTCGCGCTCGTCCCACTCGGCCGCGGCCGGGCGCACCACGTCCCGGGCGAAGCCGTGCACCCACTCGCGCAGCTCCCGCTGCTCCTCGGTCAGTTCCAGCGAGAATCCGGTCACGTACGTGGTCCTCTCAGGCCTTGGGGATGTCGAACAGGCGGGTCAGGCCCGCGGCCAGGCCGACGTCGCCGCCGATCTTGATCTTGCGCATGACGAACATGGTGACCGGGTTGCCGTTGCCCGAGACCAGCTTGAGGAACTCGGCGTCGGACAGCGCCAGGGTGACCCGGGGCTCGGCGGCCGAGGCGCCCTCGGCCGCCGTGCAGGCGCCGTCGGCGATGGCGGTCTCGAACACGGCGGTGCCGTCGGCGGCCGAGCCCTCGATCTTCCAGCGGATCAGGGCCTTGAGCGAGCCCGCGGCGTCCGGACGGAAGAGCCGCTCCATCCGGGCGAAGATCTCGCGCAGGCCCCGCTGCCGCGTCTCGCCCTCGAACGCGGCGGCGAGTTCCTTGGCCGAGGAGGCTTTGACCAGCCGGGCGAACTCCTGCGGACTCACGGCGGCGAAATCGAGCCCGGCCAGTTCGGCCGCGGCGGTCGGGGACTCCGACATGCCCAACTCCTGACTCTAGAGTAAGTTTACCGGTGAGTAAGTTACTCGGCACGGCACTAAGGTGACAAGGGTGAACGAGCAACGGTCCCGGGCGCACGCTCCGCAGGCCCGCAGGCGGCTGCCCCGCGAGGAGCGGGAGCAGCAGATCATGGACTGCGCGATCCGGGTGTTCGCGCAGCGAGGCTACAGCGCCGCGTCGGTGGACGAGATCGCGGAGCTGGCGGGGGTCTCCAAACCGCTGGTGTACCTGTATCTGGAATCGAAGGAAGGGCTCTTCCTCGCCTGCCTGCACCGGGAGGAGGGCCGGCTGGTGGCGGCGTTCCAGAACGCGGCCACCGAGGTGGGCACCTCCGAGCTGCGGCTGTGGGCGGGGCTGCGCGCGTTCTTCGGCTTCGTCAGCGATCACAAGGACAGCTGGGCGGTGCTGCACCGGCAGGCTCCGGGGCTCGGCGACGCGATGGCCGCCGAGATCACCCGGGCCCGGCGCGCGGTGCTGACCGAGGTGCGCACGCTGGTGCGCGAGGGCATCGAGCTCGGCGGCGGTTCCGGCCACCTCGGCGATGCGGACGCGGACTTCGTGGCGCACGCGCTGGTCGGGGCGGCCGACTCGCTGACCGACTGGATGGAGCGCTACCCCGAGGAGAGCCCGGACCGGGTGACGCTGCGGCTGATGGGCATGGTGTGGGTGGGCATGCGGCAGATCCTGGGCGGTGAGGTGTGGACGCCCCCGGGCGGGTTAGAGGGCGGAGCGTTCGAGGGCGGAACGGGTGTCGCGGGCGCGGCCTGACGAACGGTGGGATGGGCGCGGCGAGAAGCGACGGCCCGTCAGAGCGGGGCCAGGTCGCCGTGGAGGTGGCGGCGGCCGGTGTCGGCGGAGCTGAGGCTGAAGTCGCGGATGTCGGTGGTCTGCGCGGCGTGGAACAGAACCGTGCTGGGCAGCGGTACCGGAGCGTGGAACTCGACGCGCAGGCGGAAGCGGTCGGGCAGGTCGGCTGCGGCGAGGGCGGCGAGGCAGCGGGCTGCGGTCCACATGCCGTGCGCGATCGGGTGGGGGTAGCCGAAGAGCCGGGCCGTGCCGGGGTACAGGTGGATCGGGTTGCGGTCTCCGGATACGGCGGCGTAGGCGCGGCCGAGGTCGGCGGGCAGGTACCAGGGTTCGGCGCCGGGCGGAGGCGGGGGTGTGTCCGCGGGCCGGGACGCCGACGAGGACGATGCCGATGTCGCGTGTGGACGGCGGCTCGCGGCGGAGGGCTTCGCGCGACGCAGGTAGGTGCTGGTGGCGCGCCACAGGATGCGGCGCTCGCCCGCGTCGTGGGCCTCGGCCAGCACGTCGAAGGCCGCGCCCCTGGGGTGTTCGCGCGGCTTCTCGATCCAGACCCGATAGCCGAGGCGGCGGTCCTCGTCGAGCGGCTCGAGCTGCTCGATCTCGTTGGCCAGGTGGACCAGGCCGAGGACCGGGAACGGGAAGTCCCGGCGCGTCATCAGGGCCATAGCCAGCGGAAACGCCGTCAAATGCGGGTAGGTGGCGGGCACCGGGCCGTCGGGGGCGAATCCGCACAGGCGCCGGTAGCGGGTGAGGGCGGCCGGGGCGACGGCGACGTCCGTGCGCTCCATCCCGGCCTGCACCCAGGCGCCGGCCCGGCGCTTGGGCAGCAGGGCCCGCACATACGATCCGGTCAGCGACGAGGCGGCGGAACCCATGTCAGGCCCCGAGCAGGGACTGGCCGCACACGCGCAGCGTCTGACCGTTGATCCGCCCGCTGCCGGGAGCGGCGAGGAACGCGACGGCCTCGGCCACGTCGATCGGCTGGCCGCCCTGGCGCAGGCTGTTCATCCGGCGCCCGGCCTCGCGCACGAACAGCGGGACGGCGGCGGTCATCCGCGTCTCGATGAAGCCGGGGGCGACGGCGTTGACGGTGCCGCCGAGCTGGTCGGCCACCCGGGGCGCGAGGGCCTGCACCAGGCCGATCAGCCCGGCCTTGCTGGCGGCGTAGTTCGTCTGTCCGGCGGCGCCCGCGATGCCGTTGATGGAGGAGGTGCACACGATCCGGCCGCCGGGGCGCAGCAGCGGGTCGGCCGGGTCGAGCAGCGCCGCGGTGAGGGTCTCGACGGCGCGCAGGTTCACGTCGAGCACGGTGTCCCACTGGGTGCGGTCCATCCGGCCGAGGGTCTTGTCCCTGGTCACGCCCGCGTTGTGGACGAACAGGTCGACGCCGCCGAGGTCCTCGCGGCGCAGCCGCGCGCCGAGGGCGGGCACGGCGGTGGCCGAGGTGATGTCGAGTTCCATCGCCTCGCCGCGCACGGCCGCGGCCACGTCGGTCAGGGCCGCGGCCTGGCCGGGCACATCGACGCAGAGCACGAACGCGCCGTCGCGGGCCAGGGTCCGGGCGATCACGGCGCCGATGCCGCGGGCCGCGCCGGTGACCACCGCCTTGCGCCCGGCCAAGGGTTTCTCCCAGCTCCAGGTGGGGTCGGTGGACGCGAGCGACGAGGCGGCGGCCGCGGACGCGGCGGGCTCGGCGGAGTGCGCCGGGACGGTGCCGAGGGCGAGCACCTGGCCGGAGACGTAGGCGGAGCGGGCGGAGAGCAGGAAGCGCACGGCCGACTCGATCGCGCCCGGTGCGTCCGGGGCGACCTGGAGCAGGTTGGCGGTGGCGCCGCGGCGCAGTTCCTTGCCGACTGAGCGCACGAAGCCCTCGATCGCCTTCTGTGCCACCGCTTCCCGGGCCGAGCCGGTGCGGTCGGGCGGGGTGCCGAGAATCAGGACCCTGCCGCAGGGTGCCAGCGTACGTATCCGGTCGTGGAAGAACCCGTACATCCGGGCCAGCTCGGCGCTCTCGGTGAGCCCGGTGGCGTCGAACACCAGCGCGCCCGGGGACGCGGCGGGTCCGGTCTCGGCGCCCGCGGCCTCGAGCACGGCGGCGAGCTCCTTGCCGAGCCGTCCGCCGCCGGCCGTGAGCACCGGGCCGACCAGGGCGCGATCGCCGGGCCGGAACCTGCGCAGGAGCTCGGGGCGGGGCAGGCCGAGCCGTCGGGCGGCGAAGCCGCCCACCGCCCCGCTGGTGAACTTCTGGTAGCGATCCGCCATGGATTTTCTCCTTACTGATGGGTAAGTTGACTCAAGAGTAAGTAACCGACGACCCCCGCCACAAGGAGCCGCGCCGATGACCGCCCCCGACCCCGCCCCGACCGCGCGCCGCGTGGCCGTGCTCGGCGGCAGCCGGATCCCGTTCGCCCGGGCCGACGGGCCGTACGCCACGGCGTCCAACCAGGATCTGCTCGGCGCCGCCCTCGACGGGCTGGTGCGCCGGTTCGCCCTGGGCGGCACGGTGATCGGCGAGGTGGCCGCGGGCGCGGTGCTCAAGCACAGCCGGGACTTCAACCTCGCCCGCGAGGTGGTGCTCGGCAGCGCCCTCGACCCGCGCACGCCCGCGTACGACGTGCAGCAGGCCTGCGGCACCGGCCTCGAGGCGGTGATCCTGGTGGCCAACAAGATCGCGCTGGGGCAGATCGAGTGCGGGATCGCCGGCGGGGTGGACACCGCGAGCGACGCGCCGCTGGCGCTGAACGAGGATCTACGCAGGGTGCTGCTTTCCGCGCGCCGGGCCCGCGGCTTCGGCGGACGCGTGCGCGCGCTCGGCGGCCTGCGGCCGGGCCAGGTGGTGCCGGAGATCCCGCGCATCGCCGAGCCGCGCACCGGGCTGTCCATGGGCGAGCACGCCGCGCGCACCGCGGCCGCCTGGTCGATCGGCCGGGCCGAGCAGGACGCGTGGGCCGCGGCCAGCCACCACCGCCTCGCCGCCGCGTACGACGCAGGCTTCTTCGACGACCTGGTCGTGCCGTTCCGCGGGCTCGAGCGAGACCAGAACCTGCGGCCGGACACCTCGGTGGAGAAGCTGGCGAAGCTGGCGCCGGCCTTCGGCCTCGACCTGCCGGACGCCCCGGCCACGATGACGGCGGGCAACTCCACCCCGCTCACCGACGGCGCCGCCACGGTCCTGCTGGCGAGCGAGGAGTGGGCACGCGAACGGGGCCTGCCGGTACTCGCGTACGTCGGCGCGTCGCGCACCGCCGCGGTCGACTTCGTGCACGGCGATCCGGGCGCCGAGGGCCTGCTCATGGCCCCGGTCTACGCCGTGCCCCGGCTGCTCGCCGCCGCCGGGCTGACGTTCGCAGACCTCGACTTCATTGAGATCCACGAGGCCTTCGCCGCGCAGGTCCTCAGCACCCTCAAAGCCTGGCAGGACCCTGAGTTCTGCAAGAACAGGCTCGGCCTCGACGCGCCGCTCGGCCCGATCGATCCGGCCCGGATCAACGTCCACGGCTCCTCGCTCGCGGTCGGGCACCCGTTCGCCGCGACCGGCGCGCGGATCACCGCCACCCTGGCCAAGCTGCTCAAGCAGAGCTCTGCCGACGGTGAGCGTCATCGTGGACTGATCTCGATCTGCGCGGCCGGCGGCCTGGGCGTGACCGCGCTGCTCGAGAGCTGATCCGCCCCGCTCCACGCCCCGCGCCCTGTCTCTT
>NZ_JAGSOG010000107.1 GCF_018139695.1 Actinospica durhamensis
CGCCCGTGCCCGCCCGTGTCCTGCGGCTCGCGCACGGCGGCGCCGGTGGCGGTGACCGGGCGCGTGCGCATCGGCTCGCCGAGCGCCTGGGTCGGCTGCGCCACCACGGCCGTGGGCCGCGTGTCGCTGCGCTCCCGGCCCTCTATCGCCAGCGCGGCGAAGCGGTTGGCGGACACCGCGGCCGAGGGCCGCACCTGCTCGGAGGCGGCGAGCATCGAGGCGAGCAGCCCGGCGAGGTCGTCCGGCGCTCCTATGGCGCTGAGCGGCTCGGTGTCCGGGCCGGCCAGATCGGTCGGCTCCACCCGCGGCGGCGTGCCCACCATCGCGGTCCACAGGATGGCCGCGAGCGCGTAGACGTCGGAGGCCGCGCCGGGCGGGACGGGGCGGCCCGCGCCGGCTCCCGGGTACGGCGCGACGAGCCGGGTGGGCTCCTCGGCCCCGGCGCCGGAGCCCGGCGGCAGGAACCGGGTCGCGTCCTGGTCGCCGGGACCGGAACCCGGCTGCACCAGCCGGGTCGCGTCCTCGTCCGTGCCCGCGGCCGGCTGGATGCGGGTCGCGTCGGCCTCGGGACTGCCCTCGGCGCCCTGCGCGCCCTGGCCGGGCCGGCTCGGCGGCGGGACCAGCCGGGTGGCCTCGTCGTCCGGGCTGACGAACCCGGCGCCGCGTCCGCTGCCCGCGGGCGCCTGCGCCCCGTCCGCGTCCTGGGCGATGCCGAGGCCGACGTCGGTCAGCTTCACCCGCCGGTCGTCGAGCACCGAGACGGTCTCCGGGCCGAGCACCCCGTCGACCAGGCCGACCGAGTGCAGCGCGGCCAGGGCCTCGGCGATCTGCTGGCCCCAGTCCGCCGCGCGCTGCCAGCTCTGGCGTCCGGTGGCCATGATCTGGCCCAGGGTGCGCCCGCCGGTCCACTCGGACACGACGTAGCGCATGCCCTGTTCCTGGCCCACGTCGTAGACCTGCGCGATGTTCGGGTGCCCGAGCCTGGCCACCTGCGCGACCACCGAGTGCGCCTGCTGCTCGATGTCGGCCTCGACCTGCTCCTCGACCGGAAGCAGCCGCATCATGACCGGGCGGCTGAGCGTCTCGTCGAATCCCTGCCAGATCTCCTCGGGCCAGGTTCCGCCGCCGGTGGGCCGCTCAAGCCGGTATCGCCCGGCGATCAGCGCTCCGGCCTGCCCGGAAGTCGTCATTCGTCCGCCTCTTGGTCACGCATCGCGTTCAGGTCGCCCCCCATTGTCGCCCATCGGAGTCCCGGTGGCGTCTAGAGGAGATGTCGGATCAGCACGAAGAGCAGCTCGATGCCCTGGCCGCCCAGCCAGTAGAACAGCAGGGCGCTCCAGGCCACCACGTAGACCCAGCCGAGCCGTCTGGCCCACAGGGCCAGCCCCAGCCCGTCCAGGGCGCCCCCCGCGGCGTTGATGGCCCGCAGCGCGGCGTTCCCGCGCCGGATCGCGGCGACGCCGCCGAGTATCGGCAGAATCCACCCGATCGAGGCCACGATGATGGCGCCCACCGCTGCGTTCGCCGTGCCCTGCGGACCGTCCGACTCCGAGGACGAGCCCAGGCCGCGCTGCCCCGGCGCCACCGGTCCCCCGGTGGCCTTCGGCTGGTAGCGCGGGCGTCCGAGTTCGGGGCCGTGCGGATCCGACATGTCCCGCACCATAGCGCGTGGCACGGTGTCCGGGTGTGCCACCCTCGACGAGCGGTGGCTTCGATCCCGTTGTGCGGCCAGCCTTGTGACGCCGACTCAGGTTTTTCGCATCGGCCTCGGCCTGCGTCCTGCGCCTCGGCCCCGTCCGCGCTCCTCAGCCCTCGATGTCCCGCGCCTCGTCCCGCTGCTGCGCCAGCTGCTCCACCAGCCGGGCCAGCGCGGGCAGCGCGTCGTCGATCGCCTCGCGCTCGGCCGGGTCGAGCTCGGCTAGGGCCGCGGCGATGCGGCGCCGGTGCGCCGCGTTCCACTCGGTCAGCTGCTCGCGGCCCGCCTCGCTCAGCGCCACCACGGCCACCCGGCGGTCGCGGGTGTCGGTGCCCCGCTCGACCAGCCCCGCGTTGATCATCTGCGAGATGAGCCCGCTGACGGTGGACGGCGCGAGCCGCAGCCGGGCCGCGAGGTCCCCGACCCGGGCCGGCGCCGTCTCGGCCAGCGACTGGAGCAGCTCCACCTGGGCCATCGGCAGCGACTCCCACGGGTAGTCGGCCCGGATGCTCGTGCGCAGCACCCGCCGCAGCCGCGCCACCACGTCCGTCAGCCGCCGCGCGTCCCCCTGCGGCTCGGCCCCGCCGTGCTCCCCGACCTGCCCGACGCCGCCCGCCTCGGCCGATCCCGCCGCTCCCCGAGGTCTCTGGCGCGGCCGCCCGGTGGCCGGACCCGGTACCGCGACGCCGCTCTCCGCCCTGGTCATGGGGGTACTTTAGCCGCCCGCAAACCGGCGCTTCCGTGGCGTCCACCAACCCGCCGCCCAACCGAATATTTCTGCTCCCAAGCTAATTGGCTACACTGAGAATCATGGCCTCGCACTCCCCCCAAGCCGTGCTCACCCGACTGACCGGCAGCCCCCTCGCGCTGGCGCTGGCCACCGAGCGGGCCCGGCCGCGGCGGATCCGCGAGCTGCCCAACGGCTGGTGGCTGGCCGTCGCCACGGTGTGCTTCGGCGCGTTCATGGGGCAGCTCGACGCGTCCATAGCCACGCTCACCTACGGGGCCCTGCGCACCCGGTTCGACGCCTCCGACGCGGCGGTCTCCTGGGTCTCGCTCGGGTACATGCTGGTGCTGGTCGCGCTGCTGGTGCCGATCGGGCGCTTCTCCGACGCGCACGGGCGCAAGCTCTGCTACCTCTACGGATTCCTCGTGTTCACCGCGGCCTCCGCGGCCTGCGGCCTCGCCCCGAGCCTGGCCGCGCTGATCGTCTTCCGACTGCTCCAGGCGTTCGGCGCGGCGCTGCTGCAGGCCAACAGCGTCGCCCTGGTCACCACCAGCGCGCCGCGCAACCGGATGCGGGCGGCGCTCGGCGTGCAGGCCGGGGCCCAGGCCCTCGGGCTCGCGCTCGGACCGGCGCTCGGCGGCCTGCTGGTGAGCACGCTCGGCTGGCGGTGGGTGTTCCTGGTCAACGTCCCGATCGGACTGGTCGCGGTCGTGGCCGGGCACTACCTGCTGCCGCGCACCAGGACCAAGGCGCCCACGACCGGCTTCGACTGGCTCGGCCTCGCCCTGCTCGCCCTGGCCGGCACCACGCTGCTGCTGGGCATCTCGGCGGCCTCCGGGCTCGGCCTGCCCGGCGGCGCGACGGCAGCCCTGTTCGTACTCGCCGGGGCCGCGGCCTACGGGTTCTGGCGCCGCATCGGCCGAGCCGCGCATCCGCTGGTGGACCCGATCCTGTTGCGCACAAGGCAGATCTCGGCCGGACTCCTCGGCGCCCTCGGCGGCTACCTGGTGCTGTTCGGCCCGCTCGTGCTCGTCCCCGACGTGCTCGGCCCGGCCCACGGCGCGGCCAGGGCGGGCCTCGTGCTCACCGCCCTGCCACTCGGTTTCGCCGCCGCGGCCCTGGGCGCCAACCGCGTGCTGCCGCGCGGCTGGACCGACCGCCGCCGGGCGCTGGCCGGCTCCGCCCTGGCCGCCGCGGCCCTGGCCGCGCTGATCCCGCTGCCGTTCACCCCGCCCGCGCTGATCCCGATCTTCGCCGTGCTGGGTCTGGGCCTCGGCACCTTCACCCCGGCCAACAACACCCTCGTGATGGGCGCGATCCCGGCCCGTGCGGCCGGCACCGGGGGCGGCCTGGTGAACATGACCCGCGGCCTCGGCACGGCCCTCGGCGTGGCCCTGGTGACGCTCACCCTCGCCCTGGTACCCGACCTCGACCGCGCCGCGCACTGGGCCACCGCCCTGCTCGCGCTCGTCGCCGCGGGCGTGTTCGCCAGCAACCTGCTGCACCCGGCCCACCCGGCCAACCCGGCGGGCCGGGCACATGGCGCCGACGTTCCCCCGGCGATGATCGAGCCCTGAACAGCCGGCCCCACTGCCCGGCCTGGGCTGAGCCCGGACAAGACGAACGCCCCCGCCGTGCCGAAGCACGACGGGGGCGTTGCGTTCAGGCAGAGCCCTGACTTCAGCCGGCGTACCCGCCGAAGTCGTACTCCTCAAGCGGAACGGCCTGGCCCGAGCCGCCCATGGCGAACGGGCTGTAGTCCAGCTCGTCGTAGCCGGCCAGGGTGTACATCTGAGCCTTGGCCTCTTCGGTCGGGTCGACCTTGATGTTCCGGTAGCGCTGCATGCCGGTACCGGCCGGGATCAGCTTGCCGATGATCACGTTCTCCTTCAGACCGACCAGCGAGTCCGACTTGCCGTGGATGGCGGCGTCGGTCAGCACCCGGGTCGTCTCCTGGAAGGAGGCGGCCGAGAGCCAGGACTCGGTGGCCAGCGAGGCCTTCGTGATACCCATCAGCTGCGGACGGCCGGAGGCGGGCTGGCCGCCCTCCTCCACCACGCGCCGGTTCTCGCCCTCGAACTTGCCGCGCTCGACCAGGTCGCCCGCGAGCAGCTCGGAGTCGCCGGTCTCGATGATCGTCACCCGGCGCAGCATCTGCCGGACGATGATCTCGATGTGCTTGTCGTGGATCGAGACACCCTGGCTCCGGTACACGCCCTGGACCTCGGCGACCAGGTGCATCTGCACCGCCCGCTGGCCCAGCACGCGCAGCACGTCGTGCGGGTTGGCCGCACCGTTGACCAGCTTCTGGCCGACCGTGACGGACTCGCCCTCGGACACCAGCAGCTTCGAGCGCCGCGAGACCGGGTAGGCGATCTCCTCGGAGCCGTCCGACGGCACGATCACGATCTTGCGGGTGCGGTCGGTGTCCTCGATCTTGACGACACCGACGGCCTCCGCGATCGGGGCCACACCGCGCGGGTTACGCGCCTCGAAGAGCTCGATGACACGCGGCAGACCCTGGGTGATGTCGTCACCGCCGACCGCGCCACCGGTGTGGAAGGTACGCATCGTCAGCTGCGTACCGGGCTCACCGATGGACTGGGCCGCGATGATGCCGACCGCCTCGCCGACGTCCACCAGCTTGCCAGTGGCCAGCGAACGGCCGTAGCACATCGCGCAGGTGCCGACCTTCGACTCACAGGTGAGCACCGAACGCGCCTTGACCTCGGCCACGCCGGCCTTGATCAGCTCGCCGATGACCACGTCGCCGAGGTCCGCGCCGGCCTTGATCAGGGTCTTGCCCTCGTGCACGACGTCCTCGGCGAGGGTGCGCGAGTACACCGAGGACTCGACGTCCTCGTCCTGGATCAGGGCGCCGGACTCGGTGCGGTCCGCGATCTTCATCACGATGCCGCGCTCGGTCCCGCAGTCCTCCTCGCGGATGATCACGTCCTGCGACACGTCCACCAGACGACGGGTCAGGTAACCCGAGTCGGCGGTACGCAGCGCGGTGTCGGCCAGACCCTTTCGGGCACCGTGGGTGGAGATGAAGTACTCCAGCACGGTCAGGCCCTCACGGAACGAGGCCTTGATCGGACGGGCGATGGTCTCGTTCTTCGCGTTCGACACCAGGCCGCGCATACCGGCGATCTGGCGCATCTGCATCATGTTTCCTCGGGCACCCGAGTCGACCATCATGAAGATGGGGTTCTCCCGCGGGAAGTTCTTCTCCATCGCCTTGGCCACCTCGTTGGTGGCCTCGGTCCAGATGCCGATGAGCTCTTCCGTGCGCTCCTGCTTGGTGATCAGACCGCGCTCGTACTGCTTCTGCACCCGGTCGGCCTTGGCCTCGTAGCCCTCGAGGATCTGGCCCTTGCTCGGGGGCACCACGATGTCCTCGATGGCGATGGTCACGCCGGAACGGGTGGCCCAGTGGAAGCCCGCCGCCTTCAGGTTGTCCAGGGTCATCGCGACCTGGACCTTCGGGTAGCGCTCGGCCAGGTCGTTGACGATCGAGCTGAGCTGCTTCTTCGCGATCGGCCGGTTCTCGTACGGGTAGTCCAGCGGCAGAGCCTCGTTGAAGATGGCCCGGCCGAGGGTCGTGCGGATCCGGAACGGCTGGCCGGACTCCCAGCCCTCGGGAGCCTCCCAGTCGCGCGGCGGCACGGCCTCGATCAGCCGCAGGTCGATCGGCGTCTGCAGATCGAGCTCGCGGTTGTCGAACGCCATGATCGCCTCGGAGACCGAGCCGAAGGCCCGACCCTCGCCGCGCACGTTCTCCTTGTTCATGGTCAGGAAGAACAGACCGAGGACCATGTCCTGGGTCGGCGCGGTGATCGGACGGCCGTTGGCCGGCGAGAGGATGTTGTTCGAGGACAGCATCAGGATGCGGGCCTCGGCCTGCGCCTCCGCCGACAGCGGCAGGTGCACGGCCATCTGGTCGCCGTCGAAGTCCGCGTTGAACGCGGTACACACGAGCGGGTGGATCTGGATCGCCTTGCCCTCGACCAGCTGCGGCTCGAAGGCCTGGATGCCCAGGCGGTGCAGCGTGGGGGCGCGGTTGAGCAGCACCGGGTGCTCGGTGATGACCTCTTCCAGCACGTCCCACACGACCGAGCGGGCCCGCTCGACCATGCGCTTGGCCGACTTGATGTTCTGCGCGTGGTTCAGGTCCACCAGGCGCTTCATCACGAACGGCTTGAACAGCTCGAGCGCCATCGCCTTGGGCAGGCCGCACTGGTGCAGCTTGAGCTGCGGGCCGACCACGATGACGGAACGGGCCGAGTAGTCCACGCGCTTGCCGAGCAGGTTCTGGCGGAACCGGCCCTGCTTGCCCTTGAGCATGTCGCTCAGGGACTTGAGCGGACGGTTGCCCGGACCGGTGACCGGACGGCCGCGGCGGCCGTTGTCGAACAGCGAGTCCACGGCCTCCTGCAGCATCCGCTTCTCGTTGTTCACGATGATCTCGGGCGCGCCGAGGTCGAGCAGCCGCTTGAGCCGGTTGTTCCGGTTGATCACGCGGCGGTACAGGTCGTTGAGGTCCGAGGTGGCGAAGCGGCCACCGTCGAGCTGGACCATCGGACGCAGGTCCGGCGGGATCACCGGGACGCAGTCGAGCACCATGCCCATCGGGCTGTTGTTCGTCTGCAGGAACGCCGAGACGACCTTCAGCCGCTTGAGGGCGCGGGTCTTCTTCTGGCCCTTGCCCGAGCGGATGATCTCGCGCAGGTTCTCCGCCTCGGCGTCGAGGTCGAAGCTCTCCAGCCGCTTCTGCAGCGCCGCGGCGCCCATACCGCCGGAGAAGTACAGACCGAAGCGGTCGCGCATCTCCCGGTAGAGCACCTCGTCGCCCTCGAGGTCCTGGACCTTGAGGTTCTTGAAGCGGGACCAGACCTCGTCGAGCCGGTCCAGGTCGCGCTGGGCCCGGTCGCGGATCTGCTTCATCTCGCGCTCGGCGCCCTCGCGCACCTTGCGGCGCGCGTCGGCCTTGGCGCCCTCGGCCTCGAGCACGCCGAGGTCCTCCTCCAGCTTGCGCTGGCGGGTCTCGAGCTCGGAGTCGCGGCGCTGCTCCATCTGCTGGCGCTCCACCGAGATCTTCGCCTCGAGGGAGGGCAGGTCGCGGGTGCGGCGCTCGGTGTCGACCCAGGTGATCATGTACGCGGCGAAGTAGATGACCTTCTCGAGGTCCTTCGGCGCGAGGTCGAGCAGGTAGCCGAGCCGGCTGGGCACACCCTTGAAGTACCAGATGTGCGTGACCGGAGCGGCCAGCTCGATGTGGCCCATCCGCTCACGGCGCACCTTGGCGCGCGTGACCTCCACGCCGCAGCGCTCGCAGATGATGCCCTTGAACCGGACGCGCTTGTACTTGCCGCAGTAGCACTCCCAGTCCCGGGTGGGACCGAAGATCTTCTCGCAGAACAAGCCGTCCTTCTCCGGCTTGAGGGTCCGGTAGTTGATGGTCTCCGGCTTCTTCACCTCGCCGTAGGACCACTCCCGGATGTGCTCCGCGCTGGCCAGACCGATCCGCAGTTCATCGAAGAAGTTGACGTCGAGCATGTTTATCAGTCCCCTCAGACTTCCTCGACGCTGCTCGGCTCACGCCGGGACAGGTCGATACCGAGCTCTTCAGCGGCACGGAAGACGTCCTCGTCCGTGTCGCGCATCTCAATGGAGTTGCCGTCCGAGGACAGCACCTCCACGTTGAGGCAGAGCGACTGCATTTCCTTGATCAGCACCTTGAACGACTCGGGGATGCCGGGTTCGGGAATGTTCTCGCCCTTGACGATGGCCTCGTAGACCTTCACGCGGCCGGTGACGTCGTCGGACTTGATGGTCAGCAGTTCCTGCAGGGCGTAGGCGGCGCCGTAGGCCTCCAGGGCCCACACCTCCATCTCGCCGAAACGCTGTCCACCGAACTGCGCCTTACCACCGAGCGGCTGCTGGGTGATCATCGAGTACGGACCGGTCGAACGGGCGTGGAGCTTGTCGTCGACCAGGTGGTGCAGCTTCAGGATGTACATGTAGCCGATCGAGATCGGGTACGGGAACGGCTCCCCGGAGCGGCCGTCGAACATCTTGGCCTTGCCGGTGCGGTTGACGATCTGCACGCCGTCGCGGTTGGCCAGGGTCGAGTCGAGCATGCCGCTGATCTCGTCCTCGCGCGCGCCGTCGAAGACCGGGGTACCGACGTTGGTGCCGGGCTCGGACTCGTCCGCGCCGATGGCCTTGAGCCGCCGCTTCCAGTCCTCGTCGTCGCCCTCGACCTTCCAGCCGGTCTTGGCGATCCACCCGAGGTGGGTCTCCATGACCTGTCCCGGGTTCATTCGGGACGGCACGCCGAGCGGGTTGAGGATGATGTCGACCGGGGTCCCGTCCTCGAGGAACGGCATGTCCTCCGGCGGCAGGATCTTGGCGATGACACCCTTGTTGCCGTGGCGTCCGGCCAGCTTGTCGCCGTGGGTGATCTTGCGCTTCTGGGCCACGTAGACGCGCACCAGCTGGTTCACGCCCGGAGGCAGCTCGTCGCCCTCCTCGCGGTCGAAGATGCGCACGCCGATGACCTTGCCCTCTTCACCGTGCGGCACCTTGAGCGAGGTGTCGCGCACCTCGCGGGCCTTCTCGCCGAAGATGGCGCGCAGCAGCCGCTCCTCCGGGGTCAGCTCGGTCTCGCCCTTGGGGGTGACCTTGCCGACCAGGATGTCGCCGGGGACGACGTCCGCGCCGATCCGGATGATGCCGCGGTCGTCGAGGTCCGCCAGGACCTCCTCGGAGACGTTCGGGATGTCCCGGGTGATCTCCTCGGGGCCGAGCTTGGTGTCCCGCGCGTCGACCTCGTGCTCCTCGATGTGGATCGAGGAGAGCACGTCCTCCTGCACCAGGCGCTGGGACAGGATGATCGCGTCTTCGTAGTTGTGGCCCTCCCACGGCATGAACGCCACCAGGAGGTTCTTGCCCAGCGCCATCTCGCCGGCCTGGGTGCACGGGCCGTCGGCCAGCACCTGGCCGAACTCCACCCGCACGCCCTCGTCCACGTACACCTTCTGGTTGAAGGAGGTGCCCTGGTTCGAACGCTGGAACTTGGCCACCCGGTAGGTGGTCTGGGTGGCGTCGTCGTTGGCCACGGTGACGTAGTCGGCCGAGACCTCGGTGACGGTGCCGGGCTTCTCGGCCCGGATCACGTCGCCGGCGTCCACGGCGCAGCGGTACTCCATGCCGGTGCCCACCAGAGGGGCCTCGCTGCGCAGCAGCGGGACGGCCTGGCGCATCATGTTCGCGCCCATCAGGGCACGGTTGGCGTCGTCGTGCTCGAGGAACGGGATCATGGCGGTGGCCACGGACACCATCTGCCGCGGCGAGACGTCCATGTAGTCCACGTCGGCCGGCGGGATCAGGTCGACCTCGCCGCCACGGCGGCGCACCAGCACGCGCTCCTCGGCGAAGGAGCCGTCCGTGTTCAGCGGGGAGTTGGCCTGCGCGATGACGAAGCGGTCCTCCTCGTCGGCGGTCAGGTAGTCCACCTGGTCCGAGACGACACCCTCGACCGCCCTGCGGTACGGGGTCTCCACGAAGCCGAACGCGTTGATCCGGCCGAAGGAGGCGAGCGAGCCGATCAGGCCGATGTTCGGGCCTTCCGGCGTCTCGATCGGGCACATCCGGCCGTAGTGGCTGTTGTGCACGTCGCGGACCTCGAAGCCGGCCCGCTCACGGGACAGACCGCCGGGGCCCAGCGCGGAAAGGCGCCGCTTGTGGGTCAGACCGGAGAGCGGGTTGGTCTGGTCCATGAACTGCGAGAGCTGGCTGGTGCCGAAGAACTCCTTGATGGAGGCGACGACCGGCCGGATGTTGATCAGGGTCTGCGGGGTGATGGCCTCGACGTCCTGGGTGGTCATGCGCTCGCGCACGACCCGCTCCATCCGGGCCAGGCCGGTGCGGACCTGGTTCTGGATCAGCTCGCCCACGGTGCGCAGACGGCGGTTGCCGAAGTGGTCGATGTCGTCGACCTCGACCACGATCTCGGGCGCGCCCTCGGTCGTGGCGGCCATCTCGACCTCGCCGGCGTGCAGCTTCACCATGTAGCGGATGGTGGCGACGATGTCGTCCACCGTGAGCACGCCCTGGTTGATCGGCTGGCCGGTGCCCAGCTTCTTGTTGATCTTGTACCGGCCGACCTTGGCCAGGTCGTAGCGCTTCGGGTTGAAGTAGAGGTTCTCGAGCAGGTTCTGCGCGGCCTCACGCGTCGGCGGCTCGCCCGGGCGCAGCTTGCGGTAGATGTCGAGCAGCGCGTCGTCCTGGGTGGCCGTGTGGTCCTTCTCCAGGGTCAGGCGCATCGACTCGTACTCGCCGAACTCCTCGAGGATCTTCGCGTCGTCCCAGCCGAGCGCCTTGAGCAGCACGGTGACGTTCTGCTTGCGCTTGCGGTCGATGCGCACGCCCACCAGGTCGCGCTTGTCGATCTCCAGCTCGAGCCAGGCGCCGCGGGACGGGATCACCTTGGTGGTGAAGATGTCCTTGTCGCTCGTCTTGTCGATCGAGCGCTCGAAGTAGACGCCGGGGGAACGCACCAGCTGGGACACCACGACACGCTCGGTGCCGTTGATGATGAAGGTGCCCTTGTTGGTCATGAGCGGGAAGTCGCCCATGAAGACCGTCTGGCTCTTGATCTCGCCGGTCTCGTTGTTGGTGAACTCGGCGGTGACGAACAGCGGCGCGGCGAAGGTGAAGTCCCGCTCCTTGCACTCGTCGATCGAGTACTTGGCGGGCTCGAACCTGTGGTCGCGGAAGGTCAGGGACATCGACCCGGAGAAGTCCTCGATCGGGGAGATCTCCTCGAAGATCTCCTCCAGTCCCGAGGTGGTCGGCACTTCCAGGCCGGCCGCCTGTTGGGCGGCGACCCGGTCCTTCCATGCCTGGTTACCGACCAGCCAGTCGAAGCTTTCGGTCTGCAGCGCAAGCAGGTTCGGAACCTCGAGGGGTTCGCGGATCTTGGCGAAAGAGACACGGCGGGGGGCGGTGCTGCTGTTATTACCGTTCACGGCGTGCGGGGCGGCGGTGGCCAAGGTGACGGGGTCCTTCCGAGGGCTCGGACTCACTTCGCGCCACCGGTGCCCGAAGGGGCACGGAACCGGAGAACTCGACAAGACCGACACCCGTGGAGGGGGTGACCGGCCGACTCCGGAACGTGCTCATACGGTAGAAGGCAGCGCAAACGAGCAGTGTAGCCGAAAGGCCAACTGCTGTCGAGTCCGACTCGCGGGCTTTATGAAAGCCCAGTTCAGAGCCGCTCGGCAGAACGCTGGACACGGGCAACGCGCGGCCGTGGAAGAAGACGGCAGAACACGCGTCGAACGTGTCGACGAGGCGGGCGGTGGCCTTCGGCTTGCGCTGCCTGGGAAGGGCCGCCGCGACTCGTGCAGACGACCAGAGAATTGCGCGCCTGGGCCGTTTCGTCAAGAGTGACAAGCCCCTTGACGTCTCCACCGGCCCGAATCCGCCACCCTCGACGTCGTCCGGATGGGGGTCTACCCCACGCTCAGGGAGATCACTCGCCGGTTCGGGGATGAATTCCAAGGCGGATGGAGAACAGGGGTCGCGATACTGCCTTGGAGACGCGCGGGGGCCGCGTCGCCCCGGGCGCGTCGTACCCGTGCGTACGCGCCGCGTACGGCGGCCGATGCACTCGAAGGAGAACGGCGCGAGGGTGGCGCCAGGGGGGACCCTGCGACACGCCTGTGGGCCCGGGCGTGTCGGGCGTGTCGCACAGAGCCCTCGACGGGCCTGAGGGGCCTGGAGCGGCCGCTGTGGCGGTCGGGGTCTGACGGGTCGGACGAGGATCCGCCCGGTGAAAAAGCGCAAGGGCCGTACCGGGTGGGGCGATCCACCCGGTACGGCCCTTCAGCAAGCCGTCCTGACGCCCCCGAGGGGGCAGCGGGAACTACTTGACCGAGACGCCGGCGCCAACGGCCTCGAGGTCGCCCTTGGCCTTCTCGGCGGCCTCCTTGGTGACCTTCTCCAGCAGCGCCTTCGGCGCGCCGTCGACGAGGTCCTTGGCCTCCTTCAGGCCCAGCGAGGTCAGCTCGCGCACGACCTTGATGACCTGGATCTTCTTGTCGCCGGCGGACTCGAGGATGACGTCGAACTCGTCCTGCTCCTCGACCTCGGGGGCGGCGTCGGCCGGGCCGACCGGGGCCGCGGCGGCGGCCGGGGCGGCGGCCTTGACGTCGAAGGTGTCCTCGAAGAGCTTCACGAACTCGGACAGCTCGATCAGGGTCATCTCCTTGAAGGACTCAAGGAGCTCGTCGTTGCTCAGCTTCGCCATGATGGCTTCCTTTCGGTACTACGAATGGGGGTCGGGCGGCGGCTACCGTGAAGGCGATCGCTTACCCGTGGGTCTGGACGGCAGCTCAGCCGTTCTGCTCGACCTTCGCGCGCAGGGCGTCCGCGGTGCGGGCGAACTGCGTGAGCGGGGCCTGGAACAGCGCAGCGGCGTTGGCCAGGGACGCCTTCATGGCGCCGGCGGCCTTGGCCAGCAGAACCTCGCGGGACTCGAGGTCGGCGAGCTTGGTGACCTCGGTGGCGGACAGCGGCTTGCCGTCCATCACACCACCCTTGATCACCAGCAGCGGGTTGGCCTTCGCGAAGTCACGCAGACCCTTGGCGGCCTCGACCGCGTCGCCCTTGATGAAGGCGATCGCGGACGGCCCGGCCAGCAGGTCGTCCAGACCCTCGATGCCGGCCTCGGTGGCCGCACGCTTGGTCAGGGTGTTCTTCACGACGGCGTACTGCGTGTCCGCACCCAGGGCGCGACGCAGCTGCTTGAGCTGCTTCACGGTGAGCCCGCGGTACTCGGTCAGCACGGCCGCGGTGGACTCACGGAACTGGACCGTGAGCTCCTCGACGGCGGCCTGACGCTCAGCCTTCGCCATGGCCCTCCTTCCGGGACGGTGGTTGTGAGAACCGTCGGCCCCGCCCTCACGGGCGGCCGGAAGGACCCGGAACAACAGAAAAACCCCATGCGCGGGCGCACGGGGTCACCACCGACTCGGGCGATCGAGTCGAAAGCTCACACACACACCTGCGCGGGCCACCTGCGGTCACAGGGCCTTCGGCTGCTCTTCGCGAACGGAGAGCAGCGACCAGCGGTCATCGGATTGGCCCAAGGCTAACCGGTGGCCCGCGTCCGGTGCAAATCCCGGCCGATTCCGGGCAAAGACGACCCCGGCCCGCGTCTGCGCGACGCGGGCCGGGGCCGTGCTTCTCGAGTCAGTCCGCTGAGCCCGGTACTCCGGGACTCAGTGCCCGTGCTCCGGGCTCAGTTCTCGCTGCCGAGCGCGGTGTCGAGCTGCGAGGTCATGTCGTAGACCTCGTTGGCCGGCGGGGCGCCGATGTTCACCGGGGCACCCCAGTCGGACATGTGCATGTCCATCGTCATACCGGTCACCCCGGCCGCGTCCATCTGCTCGGTGACCTTGATCTCCACCGGCAGGTTGTCCGAGGCCGTCCACAGGTCGACCGTCTCGCCCTTCAGGCCCGCGGTCTTGAACTCGCTCTGCAGCGTGCTGATCTGATCCGCCGTCAGGTGGCCCTGGCTGGAGCCGAGCGCGAGCACCTGGGCGGCGCTGAGGGTGCCGTGGTAGTGCGTGGTCTGCTGGCCGTCCACCGTCGCCGTGCCGACCTGCGTGACGGTCCCGGAGGCGAGCAGCGCGGAGAGCTGAGTGGTCGGGTTGTAGCTCTTGGCCGAGTCCAGCATGGACGAGAGCGAGCCCGTCGCGCCGCCGGCCTTGGACAGGTCGATCGAGGCCCAGGGCTTGCCCCCGGTCATCGAGGTCAGCCCCGAGTACTGCATGTAGACGGTGGTGCCGATCAGGACCTCGCTGATGGTCTGCCCGCCCATGTCCATGCTCATGGACATCGCGAGCTTCGGGCTGTACTCCTCCTGCGCCGTGAGCGTGCCCGAGGTGGCGTTCGTGCCGGTCGTCTCCATCGTGCCGGTCATCTTGACCGTGCCGGCCTTGTCGGCCTGGCTGATGGCGTCGGCGACCAGGCTGATCGCCGAGCCCTGGCCGGAGCCCCCGGTGACGGTCCCGGGCAGCGAGCCCGTCTTCGATCCCCCGCCGCTCCCCGAGCACCCCGCCACAGTCATGACCGCCAGGGCCGCGATCCCCGCGCCGAGCCCGATGCGCCGATACTGACTGCCCATGATCTCTTGCCCTCCCGTCGCGACGGCTTTCCGCGTCGTCGCTGAGTTCTGAAATCCACATTAACCACCGCCCCCGACGGACATGCGCTCCGCCGCCGAACTTCTACCGTTCTGAGACAAAAGCCCGCAGGGGCGCCCCGGTGACCGGGACGCCCCTGCGGGCTGTCAGAAGACTGGTGCGCCGAGCGCGAGGCGGATCAGACCTCGTCGTCGCTCAGCAGGCCGCGGGTGCGGTTCGGGTCGACCGGGACGCCCGGGCCCGTGGTGGTGGCGATGGTGACCTTCCTCAGGTACCGGCCCTTGGCGGCGGCCGGCTTGACCCGGAGGATCTCGTCGAGCGCGGCGGCGTAGTTCTCCACCAGCTGCTCGGTCGAGAAGGAGGACTTGCCGATCACCAGGTGCAGGTTCGAGTGACGGTCCACCCGGAACTCGATCTTGCCGCCCTTGATGTCGGACACGGCCTTGGCCACGTCCGGGGTGACGGTGCCGGTCTTCGGGTTCGGCATCAGGCCGCGCGGGCCCAGGACGCGGCCGAGGCGGCCGACCTTGCCCATCAGCGCCGGGTCGGCGACGACGGCGTCGAAGTCGAGGAAGCCCTTGGCCACCTCGTCGATCAGCTCGTCACCTCCGACGTGGTCGGCGCCGGCGGCACGGGCCGCCTCCGCGCGCTCACCGGTGGCGAAGACCAGGACCCGGGCGGTCTTACCGGTGCCGTGCGGCAGGATGACGGTCGAGCGGACCATCTGGTCGGCCTTGCGGGGGTCGACCCCGAGGCGGAGGGCGACCTCGACGGTCGCGTCGTACTTGGCCGAGGAGGTCTCCTTGGCCAGCTTCACCGCCTCGAGCGGCGAGTAGAGGCTGTCGCGGTCGATCTTGGCCGCGTTCGCCAGGTAGTTCTTGCTGCGCTTCATGAGTAAACAGCTCCGTGGATTATTCGTGGAGTTCGTGGTCGTACGGGCCTGCGCGAGGCCCTACCACCCTTGCGTGGCGCGGGATCCGTGTGGCGGGATCCGACGTGCTACTCGGAGATCGTCACGCCCATCGAGCGCGCGGTGCCGGCGATGATCTTCTCGGCCGCCGCGATGTCGTTGGCGTTGAGGTCCTCCATCTTGATCTGGGCGATCTCGCGGACCTGGGCGGTGGTGAGCGAACCGACCTTGTCCTTGTGCGGGACGCCGCTGCCCTTGTCCAGACCCGCGTACTTCAGGATCAGCCGCGCGGCCGGGGGGGTCTTGGTGACGAAGGTGAAGGAACGGTCCTCGTAGACCGAGATCTCGACGGGGACGATCTGGCCACGCTGCGCCTCGGTCTCGGCGTTGTAGCGCTTGCAGAACTCCATGATGTTCACGCCGTGCTGACCCAGCGCGGGGCCGACCGGCGGGGCCGGGTTCGCCATACCGGCCTTGATCTGCAGCTTGATGATCGCTGCAAGCTTCTTCTTGGGAGGCATGCTCCGGGTCCTAACTGCTCAAACAGTGAAAGGGTGCCGCGGCCGGCCGATCAAAGCCGATCGCGGGATCGTGCCGCCGACCTGCGCGCTCGTCGCCACGGGCGCGGGCGGACTCATGGCACAAACGCCAAGACTACCCGAGCCCGTCACCGCGTACCAAAACGCGCGGGACGGGCTCGGGAAAGCAGGCGTGGACCGAGGCGGGCTCGGCCGGGGCTCGGGTCTGCCGGAGGTCTTCCGATCAGTTCTTCTGGATCTGCGAGAAGGACAGCTCCACGGCCGTCTCCCGCCCGAAGATCTCCACCAGGCCCTTGACCTTCTGCGAGTCGGCGTTGATCTCGTTGATCGTGGCCTGCAGGGTCGCGAAGGGCCCGTCGATGATGGTGACCGAGTCGCCCACCTCGAAGTCGAGCACCTTGACCTCGACCGCCGCCTTGGGCGCGCCGGGCTGGGCCTCGGCCTCCTCCGGGGCGAGCATCTTGACGACCTCGTCCAGGGTCAGCGGGTACGGGTTGTGCGCGTCGCCGACGAACCCGGTCACACCGGGCGTGTTGCGCACGACGCCCCAGGCCTCGTTGGTCATCTCCATGCGCACCAGCACGTAGCCGGGGAACTTGTTGCGCTTGACCTTCTTGCGCTGGCCGTTCTTGACCTCGATGGCCTCTTCCATCGGGACCTCGATCTGGAAGATCGACTCCTCGGCGTTGAGCGACACCAGCCGGGTCTCGAGGTTCTGCTTGACCCGGTTCTCATATCCGGCGTACGAGTGGACCACGTACCAGTCGCCCGGCTGCCGCCGCAGGGCTTCCCGATAGTCCTCGGTCGTGCCCGGCTCCTCGGGCTCGGGCACGTCCACGGCCGCGACCTGCTCCTGCGGCTCCTCGAGCAGCTCCGAATCCGATTCGTTCATGTCGGACACTACGGCCTCTTCTTCCCTCTGCTCACACAAAAACCTTGGGGGCGGGCACACCGGGGTGTCCCGCCCCACTTCTGTCTGTCTCCAGACTAGCCGGAATCAGCAGGGGTGTTCAGCCGAAGACGGCGGTGACGGCGTGCGTGACGCCGAAGTCGAACAGCGCGACCAGGCCGATGATGACCGCGACGAAGACGACCACCACGCTGGTGTAGGTGAACAGCTCGCTGCGGGTCGGCCACACGACCTTGCGCAGCTCGGCGATGATCTGCCGGACGAACAGGGCGGGGCTGGTCCGCTTGCGCCGGGGAGCCGACGAGCCGCCGGAGGCACGACGGGCCTTGGCCCGACGCTTGGCCGCCTTACGCTGCGCGCGGGTCTGCTTGACGACGACGTCCTCGATCTCTTCCTCTTCGCCGTCGGAAACGCCGTCCACTTCCTCGTCGGCGTTGCTGCGCGTCTGGCTCACGTGTCTACCTCACTGCTCAGTCTCGGCACGCTCTTCGCGTTGCATCGCACAGCGTACGACGCGCAGCCGCGCCAGGGCTACCTCCAACGGGAGAAGACCTGGCGCGGCTGGTGAAACATGCATGGATGCGCACATCCATCGAGCGCAGGGCCCCGAAGAGGTTCTGTGACTTGAACCCCTCCCGGGCACCACCTGTAGTGCAGGGCCGGAGGGACTTGAACCCCCAACCCCCGGTTTTGGAGACCGGTGCTCTGCCAATTGAGCTACGACCCTAGGTGAGATCGCTCTGCACTGGCGAGCATTCTAACGGGTTCCATGGTCCGACGTCGAATGCCTTACCCGGCCGAGGCCGCGGAGCGCCGGGGCAGGGCCCAGATCGTGGCCGAGGCGACCAGCAGAACAGCCGCTCCGACGTACACCGCGGGGACCACGCCGTTGACGAAATGGTGCTGCGCGTCGAGCGTCGCGGTCGGGCCGTAGCCGCCGCGAGCGGCGAAGATCGCGCCCATCACGGCCACGCCGAGCACGCCGCCGAACTCGCGGATGGCGTTGTTCACCCCGGAGGCGATGCCCTCCTGCTCCCGCCGCACCGAGCCGAGCACCAGGTTCGCGATCGGCGCGAAGAACAGGCCGTTGCCGATGCCGCCGAGCACCAGTCCGGGCACCAGGTGGCTGTAGGGCACTCCGACCCCGATGTTGTGGGCGAGCCAGGCCAGCCCGACGGACTGGCACAGCAGCCCGACGCCGACGATGGGGCGCCCGCCGATGCGGTCGGAGAGCGCGCCCGCCAGCGGCGCGGCCACCATGGGCACGGCCGTCCACGGCAGCGCGTGCACCCCGGAGGCCAGCGGCGAGAGCCCGCCGACGTCCTGGAAGAGCTGGATCAGGAAGAACACCGAGCCGAACATGCCGAAGAACATCAGCATCGAGGCCACGTTGAGCAGGCTGAAGGAGCGGCCGCGGAACAGGCCGAGCGGCAGCATCGGGTCCGTGGTGCGCGCCTCCCAGGCCAGGAAGCCGGCCACGAGCAGCGCGCCGAGCGCGAAGCCGCCGACCACCTCGGGCTTGCCCCAGCCGATCTGCCCGCCCCGGATCAGCCCGTAGACGAGGCCGAACAGGCCCAGGCTGGCGAGCGTGATGCCGGGGATGTCGAGCTTGCGGGCCGGGCCGCGCGACTCGGCCAGCCAGAACCGCGAGAGCGGCAGCAGCACCGCGCCGATCGGCACGTTGATCCAGAAGATCCACTGCCAGGACGCGGCCTCGGTCACCCCGCCGCCGATCACCGGCCCGAGCGCCACGGCCACTCCGGCCAGTGCGCCCCAGCCGCCGATCGCCAGGCCGCGCCGTTCGGGCCGGACCGCGGCGGAGAGCATGGTGAGGGTGAGCGGCACCATGATGGCGCCGCCGAGCCCCTGCACCGCCCTGGCGCCGATCAGGGTGCCGATGTTGGGCGCGAGGGCCGAGCCGACCGAGCCGAGGGTGAAGACGGTCAGGCCGATGCCGAACAGCCGCTTGCGGCCGTACCGGTCGCCCAGGGTCGCCCCGCTGAGCAGGAAGACGGCGAAGGTGAGGGTGTAGGCGGAGATGGTCCACTGCAGCCCGGACAGCCCGGCGTGCAGGGACTTCTGGATCGAGGGCAGCGCGGAGGTGACCACGAGGTTGTCGAGCTGGGCCATGAACATGGCCGTGCCCACCACGACGAAGGTACGTACCGGGTGGCCGACGGTCGCCGCCCGGACCGTCTCCGCCGCGCGTGCGGCGGCCGACTCCCGGGCGGCGTCGTCGGGCGTTGAGCTGGGGGGATAGGCCGACGCTCCCCGCGCGCCGGCCACAGTCGACTCGGTCATGGTGTGCTGCACTCCCCTTGCATAGTTATCGATTACTAACTTCGCTGGTCAAAAAGAAAGACGCCCGACGGTGCGGGCGCCTTCGCGCCGAAGCTGTGAAGTTATGCGGCCGAGGCTCGCGCGGGCTGCTGCCCGTCCGGCCGGTCCGGCTCATCGTGCCTGCCCGGGCCCTCGCCCCCTGCCGCGTCCGGGTCCTCGCGGTCCCCGCTCGCGCCCGAGTTCTCGAACCGGTCCGGCCACAGCGCCGTGAGCACCGGCAGCCACTGCGGATCCTTGCCGTCGGAGCGCCCCGCCGCCGCGATCACGTTGCAGAACATGCCCTTGGCGAAGAAGACCGCGATCTCCTCGAGCGGAGCCCCGGAGATCTCCACCACCATGTTCCAGATGTCCTGCATGCACTGGCGTACGGTGCGTTGGATGTCCTCGTCCCAGCACGCCGCGTACTGCTGCATCTGCAACAGCAGCGAGTCCCGGTCGCTCTCCATCCGCTCGACGTAGGCGTGGCCCATGGCCTCCATGGCGTCGTGCCCGCTCTTGCCGCCGGCCGAGTCGCGCATCTGCGCCTGCGTCGTGCGCATGTTGCGCTCGCACGCCGCGATGAACAGCGCCTTCTTCGTCTCGAACAGCTTGATCACGTACGGCTGGGCCACCCCGGCGCGCTTGGCGATCTCGGCGGTGGTCGCGCCCTCGAACCCGTATCGGGCGAAGACCGGAATCGCCTCGCGGAGCACCTGCTCCCTGCGATCCTCGGCCGACATCCGCGGGCTCATGACCGCGACTCCTTCCCGTTCACCGTGTGCGCCGGGCACTGCGCCCGGACGCCGGAAGCCCGGACACCGGGGACTCCGGTGCCGCGCGCTCCGACACTCTTCAAGTTAGTGACTGATAACTTCCAAGTCAAGGGTGCCACCGGCCCTGGGCTCACCAAGCCACGGGACCTGCGAAGACCGGCTCCGGCACCAGCGTCACGCCGAACCGGGCGTGCACCCCGTCGCGCACCTCGGCGGCCAGCTTCAGCAGGTCCCCGGTGCTCGCCCCGCCCCGGTTGGTCAGCGCCAGGGTGTGCTTGGTCGAGAGCGTGGCCGGCCCGGCCCCGTACCCCCGTCCGAACCCGGCGTGCTCGATCAGCCACGCCGCCGAGATCTTCACCCGGCCGTCCGCCTCTGGCCACGCCGCCGGCCGCTCCCCGGCACAGCGCCGCTCGAACTCGGCGTGCTGATCCGGCGTCAGAACCGGGTTGGTGAAGAAGGATCCGGCGCTCCAGGTGTCGTGGTCCGCCTCGTCCAGCAGCATCCCGCGCCGCCGCCGCTGGGCCAGCACCGCCTCGCGCACCTCGGCCAGCGGCGCCTGCGCGCCCACCTCGATCCCGAGCGCGTCCGCGACGTCCTTGAACCCGACCGGCTTCGAGAGCCCGCCCAGATCCTCGAGCTGGAAGTGCACCGCCGTCACCACGTACCGGTCCGAGCCCTTGAACGCGCTGTGGCGGTAGGAGAAGGCGCAGTCGCCGTTGTCGAGCACCGCCATGCCGTCGGCGACCCGGTCGTACGCGTCCACCAGCACCACGGCCTGGTCCACGCTCTGCCCGTAGGCGCCCACGTTCTGGATCGGCGTCGCCCCGGCCAGCCCCGGAATCCCGGACAGGCACTCGATCCCGGCCAGGCCCTCGGCCACGGACCGGGCCACCACCTCGTCCCACACCTCGCCCGCCGCCACCGAGAGCAGCCCGTCGCGCAGCGAGATCCCCTTGAGCCCCACCTTGATCACCGAACCGGGGAAGCCCTCGTCCGCGACCACCAGGTTCGACCCGCCGCCCAGCACCAGCACGTCCTCGCCGTGCCCGCGCGCGTCCCGGAGCGCCGCGATCAGCGTCTGCTCCGAGTCGGCCTCGAAGTAATGCCCGGCCGGGCCGCCCAGCCGGAGCGTGGTGCACTCCGCCAGGCTCACCCCGTGCCGCCAGCCCCCGCCGGCCACCGCCGCGATGGTCTCGGTCATGAGCGGCGCACCACCGCGGACGCCTTGCCCAGCACCTTCTGCCCGGCGCTGGCCACGGTCAGGTCCACCTGTACCCGCCGCTCGTCCAGCTCCTTGACCACCTTGCCGGTCACCTCAAGCAGCGCGCCCACCCCGTCGTCCGGCACCACCACGGGCTTGGAGAAGCGCACGAAGTACTCCTCCACCGCACCCGGGTCCCCGACCCACTCGGTCAGCACCCGCCCGGCCACCGCCATCGTGTACATGCCGTGCGCGATCACGTCGGGCAGCCCCACGTCCACGGCGAAGCGGCCGTTCCAGTGGATGTCGTTGAAGTCCCCGGAGGCCCCGGCGTAGCGCACCAGGTCCTTGCGGGTGATCGGGAAACTCGCCGCGGGCAGCGCCGTGCCCACCGCGAACCGGTCCTCGGCCATCACCGCTCCTCCGCCTCGTTCTCGCCGCGCGCCACCAGCAGGGCCCTGGCCGTGCTGATCAGCTCGCCCTCCTCGGTGCTCATCTCGGTCACCAGTGTGATCATGTCGTTGCCCGCGAAGGACTTGATCGACTCGACCACCACCACCGCACGCACCCGGTCCCCCGGCCGCATCGGCCGCTCGTGGGTGAAGCGCTGGTCCCCGTGCACCACCCGGGTCCAGTCGAGACCCAGCGCCGGGTCGTAGACCACCTGGTCCGCGGCCGGCATGGAGATCACGATCGGGAAGGTCGGCGGCGCGATCACGTCCGGGTAGCCCAGGGCCTTGGCCGCCTCCGGGTCCCGGTAGACCGGATGCGCGTCCCCGATCGCGTCGGCGAACTCGCGGATCTTCTCCCGGCCCACCTCGTAGGCGGCGGTGGGCGGATACGTCCGCCCGACGAAGGACTGGTCCATGGCCATGGATACCCTCTATCTCCACATCTCGAGTGCCCTGAGCTTAGCGGCGCCGGACAACGCCGAGGGCCGCCCGCCCCCTGGAAGGGGCGGACGGCCCTGCGGAAAGTCGTGTGAACGACCCGGCGACTAGCGCGTCTCGCGGTGCGCGGTGTGCTTCTTGCAACGCGGGCAGTGCTTCTTGAGCTCAAGACGGTCCGGGTCGTTGCGCCGGTTCTTCTTGGTGATGTAGTTGCGCTCCTTGCACTCGGTGCAAGCCAGCGTGATCTTGGGACGGACGTCGGTGGCTGCCACGGGAACGACTCCTACTGCCAATCGGAAAAGGCTGCTGCTGGGTCCGCACCGCCTGGGGGCGTGGACCGATAAACGGACCCCATGAGTTTACCCCACACCAAGTAGGGCCTCTGACCGCCGGAAAAGAGCGGGATGTGAGGGTACGGTAGCGGTGACCGGACTTGAACCGGTGACACAGCGATTATGAGCCGCTTGCTCTGCCAACTGAGCTACACCGCCATGATCGACGAAAGCCCGCCACTCGACGCTCGTTCGTCGTCACGGGCGGGCTGCCGACCAAGAGCCCCTTTACGGAATCGAACCGTAGACCTTCTCCTTACCATGGAGACGCTCTGCCGACTGAGCTAAAGGGGCACCGCTCCAGCCACTCGGATCCTTGCGGTTCCGCCTGACCGGCGCTGCGTGGAAAACCATACACGGCCAGCGGACCACAGTGAAATCGAGTTTCCGCCGTACGGCGTCGCAGGGCCCGGAAATGCCCGCTGAGCTGCGATGAGGCGTCTGCGACGACCCCCGGCTCCGGCGGCGCGTCGCAGAGCGGCGGGGAGCGCCACCATGTGCCTATGGCGCGCAGGACGGACGCGGAGTGGCTCGGCGAGAAGAGCGAGGCCGAGCAGAGGCTGTGGGAGGCCTACCCCCACGGGACAGTGGTCGAGTATCAGGACGACGAGGAGATCCGCGCGGAGGTCGTCGCGGCGCTCGCGCTCGGCGCCGCACCCGCCCTGCCCGGGCGCACGGCCGGGGTGCGCATCCGTGGCGCCCGCGTCGTCGGCGAGCTCGACCTGCGCCACGGTACGGTCCGTGCCCCGCTGACCATGCTGGCGTGTACGTTCACCCACGCCCTGCGGCTGGAGGAGGCCGAGACCCGCTCGATCGACCTCTCCGGCAGCCGCCTGGCCGGGCTGCGGGCCACCGGCACCCACGTACGCGGCAGCATCAACCTCAAGAACGCCGAGATCATCGGCACGGACGTGGCCGCGCAACTGCAGCTGCTCACGGTCGACACCGACTTCAACGCCGTCGGGCTGCACTGCGTCGGCCTGGTGAACCTGGTCGGCGCGCACATCGGCGCGGTGCTCGACCTCAACGACGCGCTGCTGGAGAATCCCGGCGAGCTCGCGCTGAACCTGGGCGGCGCCGTCGTGCACCGCAGCCTCTACTGCGCCCGGGCCCGCATCGCCGGACACCTGCGTATGCCGGGCCTGACCGTCGGGGGCGTGCTCTCGCTGACCGGGACCGTGCTGACCGACCCGCCGACCGAAGGCCCGTTCCTGAACCAGTCCGTCAGCGGGGACTCGCTGAGCACCGGCGGCGACGCGATGTTCGACGAGGGCTTCACCGCCGCGGCCCAGGTGGACCTGAGCGGTGCCACCTTCGGCGGCAGGGTCCTGTTCAAGCGCGCCCAGATGAACGCGCTCGACCGCCATCCCGCCCTCGCCCTGGCCGGCGCCACGGTCCGGCGCGGCCTGTACATCGGCGACGGCTTCCACGCGAACGGCACCATCCGGCTCACCGGCATCCAGATCAGCGGCCACCTCGACCTGTACGACATGAAGCCGAGCTCCGGCATGATCCAGCTCTACCAGGCCCACGCCGCGACCGTACGGGACGGCAAGATACGCGGCGACGAGGTGCACGGCGGCGTGGTCAGCTGGCCGCAGACGGTGCTGCTCGACGGGTTCAGCTACGACGCCTTCGACCCCTACCTGCCCGCCCAGGAAAGGATCAAGCTGCTGCGACGCCAGCCGCAGTACGCCGCGCAGCCGTACGAGTTCATGGCCGCCTACTTCCGCGCCCTCGGCCACGACGCCGCCGGCCGGGAGATCCTGATCGAGAAGGAGCGGGTGCGGCACCGGGATTTCCACCGGCTCTCGCGCATCGGCAGTGTGATATCCGGCACAGCCCTCGGTTACGGCTACCTGCCCCGACGTGCCGCGTTCCTGGCCCTCGGGATCCAGGTGGCGGCCAGCGTCTTCTACTCCTTCGCCATCCCCACCGCGATCCATCCGGGAGATCGCATAGCCTACGATCCGGTGCTCTACGCTGCGGATTTGTTCGTCCCCATCGTGCACTTTGGTCAGTCCGACTCGTTCCAGTCGCACGGGTTCGCCGCCTGGGTCGCGTTCGCCCTGCCGTACCTCGGCTGGGCCCTGGGCGTGGCGATCGTGGCCGGCGCCTCCCGGGCCCTGTCGAAGGGCGGCGGCGGAATAGTTTAAGATTCAACATGGTTGGGCCACGAAGAGACCCACCACCGGGCTCGCCCGGGCACCCGCGCCCCAACCAGAACGGATGGACGAGCATGACCGAGCTGCACGAGACCCTGGTCCTCGAGAAGACCGCGCAGGACCTGCTGTTCCGCGAGGCCCGCACCGCGAACACCTTCACCGACGAGCCCGTCGGCGAAGAGCAGATCGCCGCGATCTACGACCTGGTCAAGTACGCTCCGACCTCGATGAACATGCAGCCCCTCCGGGTGCTGCTGGTCCGCACCGAGGAGGCCCGCGAGCGCCTGGTGTCGCACATGGCCGACGGCAACAAGCCCAAGACCCAGACCGCCCCGCTGGTCGCCGTGCTCGCCTACGACCCCGAGTTCCACGAGCACCTGCCCACCCAGTTCCCGCACTTCCAGGGCGCGCAGGCCATCTTCAAGGACCAGGACCACCGCTTCGGCGCCGCCACCCTCAACGCCAGCCTCCAGGTCGGCTACTTCATCCTCGCCGTGCGCGCCGCCGGCCTCGCCGCCGGCCCGATGACCGGCTTCGACGCCGAGGGCATCGACAAGGAGTTCTTCGCCGAGACCGGCTACAAGACCCTCGTCGTCGTCAACATCGGCAAGCCGGGCGAGAACGCCTGGTTCCCGCGCAGCCCGCGCCTCGAGCTCGACCAGGTCATCACCACCGTCTGAGCCACGCGCGGCGGCCGCAGGGCCGCACCGAGCAGCCGAGGGCCGGCACGTCGCCAAGACGTGCCGGCCCTCGCGCGTGTTCGGAGCACGTCGGCGCAGTGCGCGTCGTCGAAGGTTGAGAGCTCCCGCAAAGATCATTCGAAGAGGTGAAGTTCCGTCACATCCGTTCCGCAGCAGGCCGGAGCGTGTGACGCTGAATTCATCGAACACGAGTACAACCCGGGGAGCACGCCATGGCCTCGACCCGCCCGCCGCAGCACACGTATACCGCGCAGAAGCTGCACCACGCCGTCGCCCGCTCGACCAACCTGGCCGAGGTCCTCACCCACCTCGGCCTGCCCGACAACCCCAAGCGCCGCCGCTACGCCGCCGAACACATCAAGGCCCTCGGCATCGACGCCACCCACCTGCGCACCGCAGCCACCCTCTACTCCGACGCCCAGCTCACCGAAGCCGTCGCCGCGTCGCACACCATGGTCGAGGTCGCCACCCGCCTCGGCGCCAAGCCCGTCGGCGGCACCCTGCACCACCTCAAGCGCCGCATCACCGACCTCGGCCTCGACACCTCCCACTTCGCCCACCGCCGCCCGAAGC
>NZ_JAGSOG010000108.1 GCF_018139695.1 Actinospica durhamensis
CCGCCCCGCCGCCCAGGAAAGGCCGCATCCGGACGGAAGAGGTCACTGGTTCGATCCCAGTACCGCCCACCATAGCCGCGCTACTCCAACCACTGACCTGCCAGGTCAGGCGGGTGGAGTCGGCGGGGAACTCGCGATCATGAGCGCCGGAGTCCGTCAGGAGTTCGGCGCTCTTTGCTGTCTCGTGAGATGGCAACGTACTCGTCCGCGTAATCACGTACTGCTCGTACGCGCCGAGCAGGACATCGAACGGCTCTTGCAGCTCGTGCCCGGCAATCTTCTCGCCATCGACGCTGAGCCTGGCGAAGAATGCCCGGTTGAGCAGCAAGCGGACTCGTTCGCTGCCAGCCCGGTAGGCGTCGCTCGGCCAGTTGAGCAAGGCAAGCGCAGCGTGCAGGAGCCGCTGGCCGACATCTAAGCGCTGGTCAGCCTGCTCGATCGTGCGCTTGATATCGGCGATTTCCTGGCGGATGACGTCGATACGTTCGCGCAGCTTCTGCTTGGGCCAGCCTTCCTCGGCAGCTAGATCGAGGAAGTAGCCTTCCTTGCGATCGAGTGCTTCGAGTCGCTTCATCTACTGCTCGCGGAGGTCTTCCGGCAGCCCGCGTTCAGCGGCAACCGCCATGTCTACGCCCTCGCGAACGGCGGTCAGCCATTCCGGCTCAAGCACCAGCACATCGCCGTAGTAGCGGGCAACGGCTTCCTCCAGCACATCGATCGGGATGTACGGCATGTCGCACAGGCCCTGCTGCCGACCACGGCAGAACCAGTAGAAGTATTCTCCGCCATTGCCAACAGCGCGCTGCACGATGAATCGATGCTTGCAGCGGGCGCAGTAGGGGCTTTCCCCCGAGGTGTGGACACGATCTAAGCGGCTTGAGCGAGTGTAGTCGAGCTCCGGTGCAGGGCCATCTCGAAGGCCAGCGGGCTGCGTTGCCCGAGCCGGGAGTGACGGCGACGGGTGTTGTACCGCGTGAGCCAGGCGAACGCGTCGAGGCGGGCCTGGTGTGCGTTCGGCCAGGCGGACGCGCCTTGGAGCGTCTCACGCTTGAAGGTGGCGTTGAACGCCTCGGCCGCGGCGTTGTCCGCGGAGCTGCCGATCGCGGCCATGGACCTGCGCACCCCTGCCCTCGCGCAAGCGGCGGCGAAGGCGTTCGACGTGTACTGCGACCCGTGATCGGCGTGGAAGATCGCCCCGGCCAGGCTGCCGCGGGTGCGCTCGGCATCGTCGAGGGCTTCGAGGACAAGCTCGGTGCGCATGTGCTCGGCGATCGCGAACCCGGCCAGGCGCCTTGAGCACAGATCGATCACTGTGGCCAGATACAGCGGCCGACCGCCGGTCACCGGCAGGTACGTGATGTCCCCCACGTACTTCTGATTCGGCGCGGCCGCGGTGAAGTCTCGCCCCAGTAGGTCGGCCACTCTCGGCGCGCCCGGGTCCGCGATCGTGGTCCGGTGCCGGCGCCGCAGGTGCACCCCGACGATCCGGTGCTCGCGCATCAGTCGCCCGACCCGCTTGTGGTTCACCCTCGCGCAGCTCGGCGGTGACGCGCGGGACCCCGTAGGTGCGGGCCGAGGCGGTGTGGATCGCACGGATCCGCTCGGTCAGCACCGCGTCCGCGGCCGCCTTCGCCGCCCTGTTCCCGGCAGCGGCCTGCCACCGGTAGAACCCGGAGCGAGAGACACCGAGTACCTGGCACAGCCGTTTCACGCCGAAGGCGCTGCAGTGGTCGGCGACGAACTGGAAACGGCTCAGGAGCCGTAAGGGAATTACTGCCGGGTTCGGCTGTGTGTCGACGGGTGCGGTGGTATACGGGCTCTCATGGGCATATCGGATGAGGTCCTGGCGCTGCTGGATGTGAAGTTCGCGGCGCTGCTCCCGCACCTGGACGAGCGCCAGCGCCGGTTGTATCTGGCCTCTGAGGCCCAGGCGCTGGGGCACGGCGGGCTCGCGGCGGTGGCCAGACTCGCGGAGGTCTCCGAGTCCACCCTTGTGCGCGGTCGCGAGGAACTGGCCGGCGCGGCGGTGATGCCGGGGCGGGTGCGTCGGCCCGGCGGCGGGCGTAAGTCGGCTACCGTGCGAGACCCGGGTTTGGCTGCGGCGCTCGAGGCGTTGATCGAGCCGCGGGAGGTGGGCGACCCGGTCTCACCGCTGCGCTGGACCACAGCGTCACTGCGCGACCTGGCGAAGGAGCTCTCGGATGCCGGGCATCAGGTCAGTGCCCCGGTCGTAGGTGACCTGCTGCACGCGATGGGCTTCAGCCTCCAGGGCATGGCCAAGACCCGGGCCGGGGCCCAGGTGCCCGACCGCGATGCCCAGTTCCGGCACATCAACTCCGCCGTGACGCGGTTCCTGGACCAGGGCCTGCCGGTGGTGAGCGTGGATGCGAAGAAGAAGGAGCCGATCGGCGAGTACGCCCGGGCCGGGCGCAGCTATCGGCCCAGGGGCCGCCCGATCACCGCCCCGGACCACGACTTCACCGGCCCCGAGACCCCGATCGCGATCCCCTACGGGATCTACGACCTCGGGCGCGATACCGGCTGGGTGAACGTGGGCGCCGACCGCAACACCGCCGCGTTCGCCGCCGAGTCCATCCGCCGCTGGTGGAACACGCGCGGCAGGCGCGACTACCCCGATGCCGACCAGCTGCTGATCACCGCGGACTGCGGCGGGGCGAACTCAGCTGATTCCACCCTGTTCAAAATCGAGCTGGCGGCCTTCGCCGACGAGAGCGGCCTCACCATAAATATCAAGCACTTTCCTCCGGGGACTTCGAAGTGGAACAAGGTGGAGCACCGCCTGTTCTCCCGCATCACCCACAGCCTGCGCGGGCAGCCGCTGACCAGCTACGAGGTCCTGCTCCAGTCCATCTCGGCAACCCGGACCAAGACGGGCCTGAGCGTCGATGCCGTGCTGGACGAGAACGACTACCCCACCGGCCGCAAACTCACCAAGGCCGAACGCACCGCGGCCGAGCACCGCGTCGAGCGCGAGGCGTTCCACGGCGAGTGGAACTACGCCCTCGCCCCCGATCACAGGCCGCCGAGCGAGCCGGACCAGGCGAAGGCACCGCCGATACCGCCCGAGGCCGTCCGTCTCCTGACCCACCCCGCCCTGACCGGCATCTCCCGCGAACGCTTCGACCAGCTCGTCGACGAGCTCGAACCCTGCCGCAGGCTCCTGGCCGAAGCCGAGCGCCTCAAGAACAAAGGCGTCAACCGGCGCGGATACAACCCCGGAGTCGGCTACCTCGAGCACCGCCACCGCGTCCTGGTCGCGCTCCTGCACCACCGCAATACCGTCACCCTGACGCTGGTCGGCCAACTGGTCGGGCGACCGCCCACCAGCCTGAACTACCACGCCCACCGCACCGAACCACTGCTGGCCTTCGCCGGGCCCGACATCACCGCGATCCTCGCCCACCGCCGCCGAAGCAGACCGCCACGCTCCCTCGAGGCCCTCACCCGGGCCATCGACGAATACGACCAAGGCCAAGTCAGGCAGTAGTAAATTTACGACTCCTCACCACTTCGTCTCGCCCGCGAAATACTTCGCCGCCCGGCGCAGGATCTCGCGCTCTTCTTCCAGCTCGGCCACCCGCCGGCGCAGCGCCCGGTTCTCCAACTCGACCGACGAACCGGCTGGCGCCTCGGCCTCGATGGCACTGCGGACAGGTTCTCCCGGCTCGTCCGCCGCTTTGATCCACGCCAGCAGCGTCGCCGGGTAGATCCCCAGGTCTCGCGCGACCTGCGCCGCGGACGCACCGGGCCTCGAGTGATACAACGCCACCGCATCGGCCTTGAACTGCGGCGGGTAGTGCTTCATCCCCACAGGGACTCCGTTCTCCCAGATCCTCAAGATCTAGTGTCCAGGTGTCCACACCTCAGGGGAAACGCCCGGTACCGTCAACGAGACCTACTGGGGCAACGGGAACAGCCTCACGACGTGGCAAGTCGCCGACATCGGCACACCGGTCACCGGCATCGCCTCGGACATGACACCGGCGGACGGCGTCGAGCACGTCTTCACGAGTGGTGCAGACGGATCGCTGCATGAGTCGTACTGGGGTCCAGGCAACTCGCTCACTACGTGGGAGATCACGAATCCCGACGGGTCTGAGATAGACGGGATCGCCGGCAGGTTGTCGTAGGTGGTGCGGCAGTCACCAACCTCAACCGGAGCCCATGAATTTGGCTCCGTCGGCACCTGATTGGTCATGCACTGAACCATAGATGGTGCAAATATGCCGCGAGCCGCCAAGGAGCGTATAATTCGTCTTGGGGCAAGTTCTCGAATGTTTAGTGTGTTGCGTGCAATCGGCGAACGCGTATAGGAGGGACATTGCAAGGCTACTTCAGTTTCGGGTCAAGGATTTTCGCGCGTATCGCGAAGAGACGACCATCGACTTCCCGGAGTCCGGCTTGGTCTTGGTTTCCGGCCCAAATAATTCCGGCAAGAGCGCTCTACTTTCCGCTCTTGATGTTGTGGCGAGCGGCCAGATGCCGAATGCGTTGCGCCATGCGGCAGGATCGCAGGCCATGCTATGGGTACGCTTTCGCTTTACTCACGATGAGCGTGCGGCGCTCATCGGTTCTTCCTCGGCAAAGGCGCTCGCCCAAATTGAGCGTGGTGCACTGGAGTGGATTGAGTGGGAATATGCCGAAGAGCACGGGATGCTTCGACCCAACGCTGTGCGCGCCCCGTGGCTTGATGGTCAGCAAATTGCTCTGATGGAGAAGACCTCGCAAGACAACAACTCATTTCAAGTGACGAATCCAATCACGAAACTGTCCGAGTGGGACCTGTCCTCTTATAATACGACCGTCTTTGCTAACCCTGTCCCACCAGATCACATGGAGACTTTGCGATCTTTACATTGGCAAGGACAGCCGTTGCCTATCTTGCAATCATGGCGCAATGGCTACTTCCACTTCAGCCCGCTGCACCAGACCGACAGTGATACTCGGGCAGCCAACGCCGTCGAACGGCTTTCGCCCGATGGCTCAAACCTTATTGACGTCCTACACTACATGAGGTCGAATCAGGAGACAGCATGGCAAGAGCTCCAAAAACTCATTCAGGAATTCGTCCCGGACGTAGGAACGCTCCAACTGCCCGCTGCGGCATCTAATCTGTGGGCGGCGTTCCGCGACGACAATATTCCAGGTCACATGCACTCGCTCAAGAGCTTAGGGACTGGCGTCGAACAGCTGCTCATGACACTTGTGGTTGGACTGACGCAGACCGCAACCGCCATCGTTCTAGAGGAACCCGAGACGGGTCTGCACCCAGCAGCTCAGCGTGCGCTGCTGGGGCTCATGCAGAAGTGGTCGCAGGACCGACTCATTGTAGCTTCGACGCACTCATCAACGATGCTCGATTGGACCTCGCCGAGCACGACCATTATTTCGGTGACACGCGCCGGTGCGAACTCAACGGCTGTCACCGTTCCACGCCAACGCACGGAAGCACTCGGCCTATTGCGTGAACTTGGTGTCCGTCCCAGTGATGTACTTACGGCGGAACGTGTGCTCATCATCGAAGGGCCGACCGAGAAGGAGGTTTTTGACATTTGGTTTGAGGAGACAATGCGAAGCCCTCGGCTCGTGCTCCTACAGGGAGAGGGCGGCTACAACGCAAGTCATGCCGACCTTTTTGCAAACTGGCTTGATGGTGTCGATGCACTCGCCCAACGCAAGGTTCTCTATGTTCGCGATCGCAATGAGCTGTCCACGAGCTTCTTGAATAAGTTCGAGAAGTCGGAACGGGTTAAGCTACTGCCGTGCCGGGAGTTTGAGAACCTCCTTCTCGACTACACTGCGCTGGCTGCTGTCATCAATCAAGAGCGTGAAGCCCAGGGCAGGGATGCCATCACGGTCGAGCTTGTCGAGCGGAAAGCCCGAGAAGTTGCCGACGGCTTGAAGAATTTGGTCGTTCTGAAGCGAACGCTCGCGGACTTCGCCGATCCAATTCGACTGGTCGACAATAAGTCACGCAGCAAAGTTGCGAAGGGGTCGCATACGGTTGAAGCTGCTGTAGCGACGCTTACTCAACCAGTGCCTGATCGGGCGAAAGTCGAGGAAGAAGCTCGTGCAGCATGGGCAAAGCACGAAGCCGGAGTTAGCGATGAATGGGAAGCAGGATGGTCACGGGTCGCTCCAGGCGACGAGCTGCTGAATAGCATCTTTAAGGAATTCCTAGGCCGTGGCTACAAGAAGGTTCTTGACGGGCCGATCATCGCCCACGAGATGAGCGAAGCACCTGTGTACCTTAAATCCCTACTGGACGAATTCATGGCGGACTAAGCCCTGCGGAGCCCGTACCGCCGTGCTGGTTTAACACGCACTTGAGAGCTGGCCGACTGAGACTATCAATCTTGGCCGGCTCCTCTTGTGCGATGGCTGCGTAGTATGTAGCAGCGATCTCGTAGTTGCAGCTTACCGATTCTGTTCGAGCAGGGCACTCCACATGACTGCCGTTGCATAAGGTCACTTACTGCAAGCGCTCATGTTCAGCCTTTAGCGCTGCGTGGGCAGCAGGGTTTCTGCTAAAGAAATCCTGTACTTGCCTCACTTCTTTCGGCGCGAGGCGTCCATAGTTTGCGCTTAGGAACTCAAGGGTCTCTAGGTGGAAGCGGGCGTCGACGTTGCGCGAGTCGGAGTGCACATGGAAATGTGGCGGATTGTGATCCTTGGGATACACTCTGATTTCAAGACTTCCAACCATAGTGACTCGTCGCTTAATAAGATAGACCGAGCCATCAGGGGCGACGGAGGTTGAGTCTAGGTGGAAAGCGAGCTGACCCTCAACTGTGTCTGGGTAGGTTACTTCCTCGATGGAGCTCTCTTCTGGCAGCAACATGGTCGGAAGCTGCTCCACAAGATCGTTCAGAATCGAATCATACTCGGCTGCAACGGTGTTGGCGGCACCGACTGGAAAGCTCTCGGCTTCAGTAGCATCTTCAAAGAGCCCAATCACCCCGAGAAGCGCATATTCGCCATCCGCCATCTCCGCAACCCTGCCAGCAAAATGAACGCCAGCGAGCCGCTCGAAATCATGCTCAATCAAAGTCGCAACATATTCTGAGTTCAGCTGCTCTGCAAATTGATCGAGTAGGCTCTTCGCGATACGCTGCTGATGCGCATCGACGTGCGTGCTGCTAAGGATTCCGCCCATAATTTGCATCGCATCAGTATAGCGTTTCATCGGCCTGGCTGTACTTTGATCTCGGTGCGCCGCCGGAGGCGATGATTCGCTTGACACTGCTCTCGCTGATCCCGTAGCGCTTGGCGACGTCCTTGAGCTTCATGCCGGCTTGTCGTGCCTCGATGATCTCCCGCACAGCGGCTTCACCCAGCCGGTCAGTCACTCGTCTCGGGACTACAGGGGCAGGGCTGGACGTCACGCTGACTTGTGGATCTTGAACGAGGCGTTGTCGATCTTCTCGGAGCCAGAGCCGGACGCGTTGTAGCTGGTCAGCGCGGTCCTGTTGGTTGGAGTAAGCCCTGATAAGGTCCACCACACGAAGCACGCAGGCCAGAGCCCACGACATCTCAAGAAGATGTCATGGGCTCTGCTTGTTTTGCCAGCCACTTGCCCGTCTCCCCCTGTCAGCGGAAGCCGCCAATGCCGCTGAACACTTTTACAGCCGGCAAGAGTGGACCTCCGAAGGGAAACGGGCAGCGCAGACTCCGCGGATCGCGGGGCAGATCATCCGGTGCGTGCCACGCGCTCGCTTGGGTCATCACCGCTCGATCGTCGCGCTATCTACGCAGCCACTCCTGGTTGCTGCCGCCGTTGCAGGGCCAGGCCTGGAGCCTGGTGCCGTTGCCGGTCGCGGCTTGGTCCGCGTCTACGCAGAGCCCGGATGAGATGCTGACGATCGTGTTCTTGTTCGTGAACACCCACTTCTGGCTCAACCTGCCGTTGCACGGCTGGATCACGAGTGTGCTACCCCTGACAGGGCTGGCCGACTCGGTGCTCATGCAGTCGGAGCCGAACAGCTTCAGATCCGCCGTCGTGGTCCACTTCCACCTCTGGTTCACGCCGTCGTGGCAGTCCCACAGTTGCAGATGGCGCAGCGGGTACGAGTAGTCGATGCACCGGCCGGAACCGACTCCGACGATCATGCCGGTGCCGTTCGCGGCGATGATGTCCTGGATCAGCCCGCTGCCGGGGAAGTCCGCATAGACGATGCCGTACCGGTGGTGCGTGTCGGGCTGGCTGTCGATCTCCCGCATGGTCAGGACATTGGTGCCCACGAAGGCCACCGAACACAAACCTGCGAAGCAGTTCACGCTGGGGTACTGCGGGATGCACCGGACGCTCAGCCCGCAGGTGTCGATCGCGCCTCGGGTCCAGCCGGTGAGCAGGTTTGGCGCGTTGGTGCCCGGGCTGGAGTGTCCGCTGGCTACGAAGTACGGGAACGACCCGCCCGAGGCGCTGAGGAAGTTCACGTAGGCGGTGTCCGCCGGCCCGCTGTCCGCGGCCTTGAGCTGGGCGTCGATCGCCCACCACTTGGTCGCCAGATCCCAGTTCGTGGTCAGGTGGTGATCGTCCTGAATCGAGACGCCGGCCCGGTACCAGGGCAGGCCCACCCGGACCGTCGAGATGAAGTTCTGCAGGATGACGATCTTGCCGCGGATCTCGCCCAGGGACGGATTGTCGCTGGTTCCGCGGTAGATGCGGGTGTCCTGGTCGAGGAAGTGTCGGACCAGGTTGGCGAAGACCAGGCTGGAGCCTGAGCCCTCGTTCTTGATCCGCATCAGCAGGGTCTCGGTGCGGTGCGCGTCCAGAAAGGCGTCGGCTGTGCGCAGGACGTCGTTCTGGAAGTCCAGCCCCTGCGGGGCCACGCCGTGGTAGACCTCGAGTCGATCGCCGTCGACGACCTTCAGCCGGATGTCCCAGGCCCGGATACCCGAACTCAGCTGCGTTTCGAGGTTCATCGACTGGGTCTCGGCCACGTCCCCGCCGAACACATAGGCGCCGCTGTCGTGGGTCCCCGGGAGCGTCAACTGGCTCAGCGGCGTCGTGGCCGGCAACCACGACATCCAATCGGACTTCGACAGCCCGATGCTCGAGTCGTGCGAGTACGCCGGCGTGGCGTCGGCGAGCGCCGGAGCGACCGCGCCCAAGCTCGCGCCGGTCAGCGCGGCCACGAGGACCGCCGCTCGCGCAAGAGCGCGGCGTCTTCTGATCACGTTCTCTACCTCGAAAAGCTCAGGACCGCCTGGCGGTCGCAAGAAGTCGTCTCTCCAGACCGGGAAGCTCACGCGGCATACCCGGTTCGAGGAGGCGCGCCCGCGCCAGATCGGCACCAGACACTGGACACGCGTCCGCTCATGATCACTGGATTCTGTAAGGCGCCGACGGCCGCCTCCGCGTGCGCACCCTGATTTCCCCCGATCGGGTGACGGACCGCCACCCCCGTTGTCCATGGCCATCTCATCTCTCCTCACGTGCATATCGCTTTCGTGAGGGTCATCGATCGTCCGGCCTCGGTACCCCTCGGCGCCCCGCATACACGTGGGCCGGGCGCAGCGCATGTGCGGCCCGCCGCGACACCTACCCGGTCGACCGACTCATTCGCATGAATCGCGAACCAGGGTCGCGCTCACGCACGCCACAACCCAGGGCTCCGGTCAACGTAGGCCGCGTCGCGGTCGCCATGTGGCCTACGGAAGCAGGACGTGATGGCGGGCGGTTTCGCGATCCAACACATACTGATCGAAGGTCGGCCGGCCCTCGTCCTCACCGGCGAGCTCGACCTGTGCGTGGCCGAGGAGTTCGAACGGGCTCTTCTCGCCGCCCTCGCGGCGCGAGAAGCCGGCGGCGACCTCGCGCTCGACATGGAGAAGGTGGACTTCTTCGACTCCAGCGGACTTCACGCCCTGCTGCGCGGTGCTCGGGTCGCGGCGGAGTCGGACACCTGCCTGTGCGTCCTCGCCTCTCCGGCGGTGACGCGGGTGTTCGACTTGGCCGGCGTCAACCCGCGGTCGGTACCGGCCATCAGGCTTCGAGCACGCTGACCCGCCGGACGACGCCGGACGACGCCGGCCGCGACACCGCCCGCGATTAGAGACATTCACAGGTTTATCCCGCGCGTGAGCGGAAACCCGCTGCATGCGGATTCGAACTGAGGTTCAGCCGGGGTTCTCCTCAGTCCGGTTTTCGCGCACCTTGATGCGATCGGTGCTGGTGAGGGCGTGGATGCCGGCGGTGGTACGGCAGGTGGCGACACGAAGTCGGCTCGCCGTCGGCCACGCAGAGAGCATCGGGGCAGTCGAACGGCAGACAGCAGAAGTCAGTGATCGGAAGGAGTCGGCAATGGGCACCGAGGACAAGGCCAAGAACGCCGCGGAGAAGGCCAAGGGCAAGGTCAAGGAGGCGGCCGGCCGCGCGACGGACGACAGATCGCTGGAAGCGGAGGGCAAGGGCGACCAGGCCAAGGGCGGACTCAAGCAGGCCGGAGAACACCTCAAGGACGCCGCCAAGGACGCCACGGGTACGAAGCACTAGCATCGAGTAGACGCCATCGGCCGGCTCGGCAGTCGGCTGTCTGCGATGAGGTGATCGGGCAACTGTCCCGCGATGATCACCGCGCGATCATCGCGGACGGCCGGCCCTCGAGCCACTTCGCACGACGACGGTGTTGTGTGTGCGGCACGCGTCGTGTTATGTGTTTTATGTGCGGCACGTGTCGTCGCGGCGCGAATTATGCATGCTCAGTTCCGCGAGCAGGCCCTCAACTCCGTGAGGACCGCACGGTCTGAGCCCAGAAGGCATCGAACAGCGTGTGGTCCCTGTTACCGGCCGCGACTGGTTCCGCGGAGCGCGTGGGGCGAGGCCGGCGACGCGTATCAGCCGTCGAGTGCGAGCAGCGCGTTCTCGACGACTTCGGTGAGCGCGGGATGGATCCAGTACGGCGCGGTGGCCAGGGTGCGGGCATCGATGCCGACGGTCATGGCCAGCACCAGCGGCTGGATCAGAGTAGGCGCCTCGGCCCCGAGGATGTGGGCGCCGAGCAGGCGCCCGGTCCCCCGCTCGGCGAGCACCTTGCAGAAACCTGTCTCGTCCTCCAGCGCCCACCCGTAGGCGACGTCCGCGTAGCGCGCGGTGCCGACCGCGTAATCGAGGCCTGCGTCTCGGCATTGCCGTTCGGTGCGGCCCACCGTGGCGATCTGCGGGCGGGTGAAGACCGCGGCCGGAATCACGTCGTGGTCGTTGCCGCGCAGGTCGTTCGGGTGGCGGAGGTTGTGCGCGACGATCCGTGCCTGCCGGTTCGCCACGTGCTTGAGCTGGACCGGAGCACACACGTCCCCCAACGCCCACACTCCCTCGGCGCTGGTGCGCTGATGCGCGTCCACCGCGATCCGGCCGTCTTCGTGTACGTCGACGCCTGCTTCGGCCAGATCGAGCCGGTCGCTGTTCGGAGTGCGACCGACCGCGACGAGCAGCACGTCGGCCGCGATCCTCGACCCGTCGTCGAGCAGCAGCTCCACCGGACCGTCGGCACTGTCGGCACCGTCGAGCCGGGTCAGCTCACGGCCGAGCCGGAGCTCGAAGCGCTCGGCGGCCAGCCGCGTGTACGCGCCGGCGAGACTCTCGTCCAGCGACCCGAGCAGGGTCTCGGCCTGCTCCACGATCACGACGTCGCTACCCGCGGAGGCGAACACCTGCGCGAGTTCGGCGGCGATGTAGCCGCCGCCGAGCACCGCGAGCCGCCGCGGCGGCCGGGCGATCCGCATGATCGTGTCTGAGGTCTCGTAGTGCACGCCCGAGTCGGCGACCACGGGCGGGATCACCGGCCGCGCCCCCGCGGCGATCACCACCTGGTCCGCCTCGATGTCCGTCGGACCGTCCGGCAGCTCGACGCGCAGCCGCCGCGGTCCGGTGAACCGGGCACGCCCAGGGTAGACGGTGACGAAGCCGGACCTCTCCAGCCCCGAGCGTGCCTCGTCGCGGTGCGCGTCGAGGCGTCCGAACACCCGGGCCCGCACGCGCGACCAGTCCATCCCGCGCAGTTCGGCGTCCACGTCGTACCCGCCGCAGTCGCGGATCTCCTCGACCACCTCCGCCGTACGGCTGAGCATCTTGCTCGGGATGCACCCGGCGTTCAGACAGGTCCCGCCGACCGGGCCGTCGGCCACGAGCGCGACGTCGAGATCGGCGAAGGAGTCCTCGATCACCGCCGCGCCCGAGCCCGCGCCGAGGACGATCAGATCATGATGGCGCATGAGCCTCCCGGTGCCCTCTCCCCTCGCGCGCAAACGCCGCCCGCCGCATACGCCCGTGGCCGGTCAGTTCACGCTCCGTCCCATGACGTCTCATGACGGTGCGCTCGACGACTTGACCGTGCGTCAGTCGGATGCCCGGCCGTCGCCGCACAGGGGCATTGGGGGTATGACCTGCGCCGCTACATGAGCGACTACGTGCACTGGGCCACCCTCGGATCGCTGTGCGAGTTCCTCGCGCTGCCCGAGAACCGCGTCACGCTCGCCGAGGAGGTCGACCGCCACGGACTGCCGGTCGCGCACATGGCGCCTACAGCCAGGGCGAGAACGGCAAAGCCCTGATGGACGCCGCGCAGAGCGTGATGGAGGACATTCTCAAGGCCGCCGGCGCGAGCGAGGTGATCACCGTCAAGCGCGACGCCCACCTCGTCGGAGGCGCCCGGATGGCGGCCGACGAGCACCAGGTCAGAGTGGAGTCCGAGTGCACCGACGCGATGTCGCGTCAGGCCCCGAACCCCGTGCGAGCCTCGCCTACCGCGCCGGCTCGAGCGCGCCGGTGCTGCTCGGACAGCCGTGGGGGCAGAGTCGGCCACGTTTATCCAGCGGCATCGCGGCAATCCGCGTGGCGCCGGGGACACCGGTTCGGCGATCTGATGGCGGAGGTCCGTGGTGAACAGCACCGTCGGCGTGGGCTCGGTCCTGTCGATTCTGCACGATCAGCACATGCGCACGCGCGAGCTGCTCCACCACGTGGCCGACAGCTCGGGCCCGGAGCGCCGACGTGCCTTCGACGCACTGCGGCGGCTGCTGGCCGTGCACGAGGCGGCCGAGGATTTCGTCCTGCGCCCGGCCGCGCGCATGGCGGTGCCGAGGCCGATCGTCCTCGCACGGATCGGCGAGGAGCGTCAGGCCACGGATACGCTCGAACGTCTCGAGCTGCTCGACCTCGCCTCCCGCGCCTTCCGGGAGGGCTTTCTGGCCTTCACCGTGACACTGCTGTCGCACATGTGGCACGAGGAGACACACGAGTGGCTGCCGCTCGAGACCAGCTGGAGCGAGGAGCAGCAGTTGACGCTCGGGGCCAGGCTTCGGCGAGCGTTCGGCCGCGATCCGGCCGGCGCGGGGCCGGCCGGGGAGATCGAGCTCACCGGCTTCCGTCCGTCTCCCGTCTTCGGTGCGCTGTTCCAAGAGGCCGTCGACCGGCTCGCCGAGTCCCGGCCCGGGAACGGCGCGTCAGGGTACTTCGAGATCGCCACCGCAGGAGCCCGGGTCTGCGCGCGCACGTTGCCCGACCGGGCGGCCCGGTAACGCCGGTCGGCCGGACCCCGTGTCCGCACCTACGTCGCCCGCGCCGGCTCCCGGCGCCTTTCGGTCGGGGCATCCGCGTGTCCGATGCCGTTACGGGTAAACGGTTTCGACCGCGCCCGGGCGACGCCGAAGGAGACGCAGGACATGGATACGTATCGTCGGTGGATCCCGTCACAGAGCGCGGGGAGGGTGTAGTCGTGGCCCGCATCCGGTCCGATTCCGGCGAGCCCCTGGCCCGCCTGGTGCCGCGCTGGTGCGGCACGCTCCTGCTGGCACTCGGGGTGCTCACCCTGCCCTGGACCGCCGGCCTGGCCGTGATGTTGCCCAGCAGCGAGCGCAGCGCGCACTACGACATATCCTGGACGGGCTTCGATCTGTTGCTCTGCGGGTTGCTCCTGCACACGGGGTGGAGCATCGCGCGCCACCGCCCAGGCGGTGAACTGTCCGCCGCGATGACGGGAACGCTCTTGGTCGTCGACGCCTGGTTCGATGTACTCAGCGCACCCGACGCCGCCCAGTTGCTCACCGCGTCGGCCATGGCACTCCTGGTCGAACTTCCTCTCGCCGCGCTCTGCCTGTGGATCGCCGCGCACCGCGGCTCGGCATTCCTCCAGCGCGAGCGGCGCGCACCACAGGGCGAACCGTGATCATGTGTGGGCGCCCATCTCCGGCACCGCGCTGGCAGGCCGCCTCATGTGGTTGACTGGCGTGCCGGTGAGCCTACGGGAGTAACACGTGCGCACGTGGTGAGCTTGGCTTCGAAGTGCCGATCCGTATGGAGTGATCATGGGCGACAGCACCCGGCGTCCTGGTGCCCGCACGCCGGGCGACACGGTCACCGAGTTGCGCCGGGTGGTGGAGGAGGTGCATCTGCTCTGGGACAGGAGCGAGGATGCCGAATCGATGGTGGTCGTGTCCGCCTCGCAGTTGCGTGTGCTGTGGGTGCTGGAGCGTACGCCCGGACTGAATCTGCGGGAGCTCGGCGAGGCGGTGGGATCCGCGCCCTCCGCCCTGAGTCGGCTGTGCGCCCGGCTGGAGGCGATGGGGTTCGTCAGGCGCCTGCCGAGCGCGCAGAGCGGCCGTGAGATCGAACTGCATCTGACCCACCAGGCCGCGGTGTACTTGTCGGAGCGGCGCGAGCGGCGCGAGCAGGTGCTGGCAGCGCTGTTGGACGCGATGCCGCCTGAGCGAATCGGGCCGCTGGCCGACGGCGTCGCGGCTCTGCGCCCGATACTCGACGCTCTGCTCGAGGCGCAGGGCGCGGTGCCGGGCACGCACTGAGACCCACCGTCGGCCGCGCGGCCGTCGTCACGCGTCCTCGCTTTCGCCCTCGCCCTCGGCGGAGCGCGGCCCGTGCCAGTCGACGCAGGCGACCACCGCGTCGTCGAGAAGCGGGGATTGGCCGTAGTGGCTCAGGAGCGCATGCAGGACCGCGGTCGGCACCTGCGCGGGCGGCAGCGAGCGGGTGGCGGTGATCGTGTGCGCCAGCGCCCGTTGCTCGAACTTCTCTCCCGTGGGTGACGCCGCGGCGTAGACGCCGTCACCGACGATCACCAGCCGGTCCCCGGGCTCCACTCGCATCGGCTCCATCCGGTAGTCGGTGTCCCCGAACATGCCCAACGGCATCTGAGCGTCCAGGTGCCGCGGTTCGACCATGTCGCCGCGCACGCGCCACAGCCGCGGGGAACCGGCGTCCACCACCTCGACGCGTCCGGTGGCCAGCTCGAACTGCACGAGCAATGCCTCGACGTGGGCCTTCCCGCGGTGCTGGGAGAAGACGGCCTCGTCCGCGAGCACCGCCTGATCGGCCAGTGACAGCCCGGCTCTGCGCGCGTTGCGCAGGGCGGCGACGACGAGGGCGGTGAGCAGCGCGGCGTTGACTCCCTGTCCCATTCCGTTGATGACGGCGACGGTCAGGTGCCCGCCGGACACCGACCAGTCGAAGCCGTCGCCGTAGATGGCGTACGCCGGTTCCAGATGGGCGCCGAGCGAGAACTCCGGCCGCGTGCAGGAGCGGGCGGGCAGCAGCAGCCACTGCATCTCCGCGGCGAGGGTCAGCCGCTCGGCCCGCCGGCCCACCTCGTACCGATCGGTCTCTCGGGCCGCCAGAATGATCTCCCGCGCGGTCACGGTGCTGATCCGCCGGAGTTCGTCGAGCATCGGCGGCGCGCAGGCGGCCGCGGGAACGGTGACGGACAGCACGCCGACCCGGTCCCCGCGGTGGGTGACGGGCAGATGCAGGACCCTGTCTTCGCCTGCGGATTCGGCCACGACCGGTTCCTGGGAGCCGAAAGCCCGGCCCTGGGCGGTGCCGTCGATGATGATCGGGTCCGCCTGCGCCGAATCCGGCCGTGCCGGTTGCAGAGAGTGTATGGCGTAGTCCGCGAGCCGCAGCTCCACGGCGGCGGCGCCGTACTGCTCGCGCAGAGCCGATCGGAGGACGTCCACGAGTCGGTCGGGGTCCGCGGCGTCCAGGGCACGCTCGACCGCGAGATCGCGTTGCATGGGTACTGTGCTCCTTACGGCTCTTGCGCCGTCCGGCGGGCCCGTGAGCCGTTGGGACACCCGCGAGCTTGCGCTATGAGGGGTATCGGCGGTAGTCATTCTGCCTCTTTGGGGGTGATTCGTACCCCGATGAGGCAGGTGTCGTCGTCTGTGTCCGACTTTCCGTAAGTCAGCAGATTGTCCAGCAGCCGGCCGAGGGTCTCGACCGGGACCTGCGCGTTGGCGAGCAGATGGTCGAGGGACTCGTGCCACGCGGTGTCTCTGCGCTCGATCAGTCCGTCGGTGTACATCAGCAGCGTGTCTCCTGGTCGAAGTTCGGTCTCGGCCTCTTCCACCTCGAGTTCGAGTCCCGCGCCGAGCAGCGCGCCGTGGGTCAGCGGCAGAGCCGCCGCGCCGCCCGCGTTGACGACGACCGGCGGCAGGTGCCCGGCGCGGGCCCAGCGCATCCTTCGGGTGCCCGGATCGTAGAGGGCGCACACGGCCGTGGCGGTGACGAAGTCGGTGAGATGGTAGGCGACGCTGTTGAGCCAGGACAGCAACTGCGCCGGGCCGGCCCCGGTCATCGCCAGACCGCGCAGGGCGTTGCGCAACACCACCATGCCCGTCGCCGCGTCGATGCCGTGCCCCGCGACGTCGCCGACGCACAGCAGGATCTGACCGGACGGCAGGACCACGGCGTCGTACCAGTCCCCGCCGACCAGCGACTCGGTCTCCGCGGGCCGGTAGCGCACGGCGACCTGGAGCCCGGGCACCTGCAACGGATCGCGGGCCGGGGGCATGATGGCGTGCTGGAGCTGAAGCGTCAGCCGATTGCGCTCGATCGCCTCCTGCTCCGTGTGCGCCAGCCTGTCCCGGGTGGCAGCCAGCGCGACCTCGGTCCAGTGTTGGGACGAGACGTCCTGGTAGGCGCCGCGCACGGCGGTCAGCCGCTCGCTCGAGCCGGAGACGGGTTCCGCGACGATGCGGATGTGCCGCGCGACGCCGTCGGCGCGGTGCAGGCGGAAGGCGACCGTCGCCGGGCGACGGTGGTGCAGCAGGGTACGCAGGAACCGGCCGATGGCGACCGAGTCGTCGGGGTGGGCTTGCGCGGCGAGGGCGTGCAGGGAGGAGGGCCCCTGGGCCGGTGTGCGGCCGTAGAGGGCGAACAGCTGACTGCTCCAGGTGATCTCGCCGGTCTCCAGGTTCTCCTCGAAGCCACCGATCCGGCCGAGCCGCTGGGCGTGTTGGAGCAGCCTGGCCAGGCGGACGGTCTCGTCCTCGATGCGCCAGATCACCAGGAGGCCGCCGGCGAGTCGGCTGATGCTGACGTCAGCGACGATCTGCAGGGGGACCTGGTCGACGTGGGTGGTCATGGACATCCGCCGGACGTGGATCGGTTCTCCGGTGGCGAAGACGCGCTCGAGGTGGTCGTAGAAGGCGCCGCCGCCGACGGCCATAGGATACGTCTCGAGCAGCAGAGCCTTGTCCAGGGCGGTGCGGGGCCGTCCCGCGGGATCCTGGAAGTGGGCGTTGACGTGCTGGATGCGGAAATCCGCGAGTCGGCCCTCGGCGTTCAGATGCGGTACGAGGACGAGTGCGGGGTCGTAGATCGCGTCGGCCACGCCCACCAGATCCGAGACGGCGGGATCCGCGACAGGTCCGTCGGCCGCGCGGGTCGCGGAGCGGGCCGGATTCTCCAGAGTGTGGGCGCAGAGCTCTGCCAGAGCTTCGAGCTGTCGCGCGATCGCCGGCGGATGGGGAGCGAGCGGCTCGGGCCAGCAGATCTCCAGGACACCGTGGATGCGCCCTCCGGTCCCGACGCACAGAGTGGTGCGAGCGCCTCCCGGAGTCCGCAGGGATCCGATGGACGGCACGTCGGTGACGGATTCGAGGTGCACGGTGCCGCGGCTGACCAGAGCCTGCCGGGCCACGGTCGTCACCCCCGGGGGCACATGGCGCCAGCGCTCCGCCTCGCCGCTGCCGAAACCGGCGTGGCCGCTCAGCGCGAGCGACCCGTCCCGGTCGACCGTCCAGACGGCGACGGCCGCGGCACCGAGGGGAACGAGGGCGTGGCGCAGCAGCGACTCGGCGACGGCCTGCGTGTCGCCGGCCGCCATCGCCGCGCTCTCCGCCGAGCGCAGCCGTAGCGCGGGCTGCTCGTCACCCGGCTCGGGGCCGGCGTCGTGGGTGCGCCGGACGAAATCGGCCGCGATCTCGGCCACCCGGTCGCGCGCGGCCTGGTTGATGATGTCGACCGCCAGTTCGAGCGCGGAGACGCCGGACTGCGCCGCGAGTTCGGCCAGTTGGCGCGCGGCGGTCGCGGGCGAGCACCCGAGCCGTTCGATGAGGATGCCCTTGGCGACTTCCACCAGAGCGCGGCCGTCGGCCGCGGCGTGCGCCTCCCGCACCTCGTCGCGCAGCCGCTCCACCGTCACGGCCAGACGACCGACCGTACCGCCGGGCCTGTCGCAGGGTTCGGCGTCGCGCGTCTCCACGTGGCGAGCGTCAGCTCCGGCCGCTGCCGGAACCAGGGCGTGCGCGCGCGGCCGCGCCGATGGCGGTGACGCCGTGCGACCGGTCGGCTCCTGTTCGTCGGCACCGGTGCGGTCGTCCCCATGGGGAACACTCATCGGGCTTGGAGCTCCTCGCCGTTGCGAAGCGTCGTGGACACGGTGATCGTGATCGGCGCGCTCATCGGCTGCCCAGCCATCGCCCCACGCACGCGATCAGGTCGTTCGCGTCCACCGGCTTCGTGACGTAGTCGCTCGACCCGGCCGCGAGGGACTTGTCCCGGTCCCCCGGCATCGCCTTGGCCGTGACCGCGATGATCGGCAGGTCCGCGTAGTCGGGCATCGCGCGGATCTCGGCGGTCGCGGCGTAGCCGTCCATCTCGGGCATCATCACGTCCATCAGGATCAGGTCGACCTCGGGGTGCGCACGCAGGGCCTCGATGCCCTTGCGCCCGTCCGTGGCGTGCAGCACCCGGACCCCGTGCAGCTCGAGGATTCCGCTGATCGCGTACAGATTGCGCGCGTCGTCGTCCACGACCAGCACGGTGCGGCCGCCGAGCGCCGCGTCGGATGTATCGATTACCTGATGCCTCACCACGTCGGTGCGCACCAGCGGCACCACATCACCGGGCTGTTCCACCGACAAGTGCAGGGCGATGCGCTCGCGCAGCTCGTCCAGGCTGGACAGGACCTCGAGCGGGCGCTCGCTCGCCCGCTGAGCCAGCGCCCGCTCCTGCGGCTCGCCGAGGCGGTGGCTGCTGTGGGCCAACACCGGCACCTGGCGCAGCGCCGGATCGCCGTCCATCGCGTCGAGGAAGGCCCATGCCTCGCCGCCGGCCATCTCCACGTCGAGCACGACGCAGTGGAACGCCTCGGCCGCCAGCACCGCGGCGGCCTCCTGCGCGCCCACGGCCGTGACCACCTCGTGGGTGTGCTGATCCGGCGGTTCGGCGCCGCCGTCCAGGCTGCCCACGGCGCTCGTCGCCACCAGCGAGAGCAGGCCGTGCGGCCTGTCCTCTATCACCAGCAGGCGGCGCGGGCGCGGCAGCGGGTCCGGCGCGGCCGGGACCGCGGCCCGCTTCTCCACCGGTCGCACGTCGCCGCCGGTCTGTGTTTCGGCCGCCGGAGCCTTCGGGGACGGCTCGAGGAAGGCGGAGGGCAGATACAGGGTGAAGGTGCTGCCCGCGCCCAGCGCGCTGCGCGCGTGGATCGCGCCGCCGAGCAGTTGGGCCATCTCGCGGCTGATCGAGAGCCCGAGACCGGTGCCGCCGTACTTGCGGCTGGTGGTCCCGTCCGCCTGCTGGAAGGCCCCGAAGATCGCTTCGAGCTGCGGCGGATCGATGCCGATGCCCGTGTCCTTGACCCGGAACGCCACCACGGGACCGCCCTCGCGGGTGAGCGAGGGGACCTCGCCCTCGGCCGCCGGCTCGATCAGCAGTTCCACATGTCCGCGCTCGGTGAACTTGACCGCGTTCGAGATCAGGTTGCGCAGCACCTGGCGCAGCCGCGCATCGTCGGTCACCAGCTCGCCCGGCACGCCGGGCGCGGCGTTGATGGTGAAGCCGAGGTTCTTCTGCGTGGTCATCGGGCGGAAGGTCGCCTCGATGTGGTCGAGCAGGCGGCGCATCGGGATCAGCTCCGCGTTGAGGTCCATCTTCCCGGCCTCGACCTTGGACAGGTCCAGGATGTCGTTGATCAGCTGCAGCAGGTCGGAACCGGCCGAGTGGATGATGCCCGCGTACTCGACCTGCTTGGGCGTCAGATTGCGGCCGGGGTTCTGCGCGAGCAGCTGGGCGAGGATCAGCAGGCTGTTGAGCGGGGTGCGCAGCTCGTGGCTCATGTTGGCCAGGAACTCCGACTTGTACTTCGAGGCCAGCGACAGCTGCTGCGCGCGGTCCTCGAGCTCTTGGCGGGCCTGCTCGATCTGCAGGTTCTTCGCCTCGATGTCCTCGTTCTGCGCGCCGAGCAGCTTCGCCTTGTCCTCGAGCTCCGCATTCGAGCGCTGCAGCTCCTCCTGCTGGACCTGCAGCTCCTCCGAGCGGGCCTGCAGTTCTCCGGCGAGGCGCTGGGACTCCTCGAGCAGTTCGTCGGTGCGGGAGTTGGCGAGAATGGTGTTGACGTTCGCGCCGAGCGCCTCCATCAACCGCTCGAGGAAGTCGCGGTGGACGGCGGTGAACGGCGTGAACGAGGCCAGCTCGATCACGCCGAGAACCTGGTCCTCGACCACGATCGGCAGGATGATCATCCCTCCGGGGGTCGCCTTCCCCAGCCCGCTGGAGATGCCGATGTAGTCGCCGGGAACGCCCTCGGCCGCGATGACGCGGCGCGAGCGCGCAGACTGGCCCACCAGCGACTCACCCAGCTTGAACCGGTCATGGCCCCGCAGGCCGGCCGGGCGGCCGTACGAGCCGACCAGCGTCAGCTCGGTCCCCGTCTCCGCCTCCTCGGCCAGGTAGAACGCGCCGTACTGGGCCGTGACCAGCGGGGTGAGCTCCTGCATGACGGACTCGGCCACCATGGCCAGGTCCCGGTGGCCCTGCATCAGGCCCGAGATATGAGCCAGGCTGGACTTGAGCCAGTCCTGCTCCTCATTGGTGCGCGTCGTCTCACGCAGCGAGCCCACCATCGCGTTGATGTTGTCCTTGAGCTCGGCCACCTCGCCGGAGGCCTCCACCGTGATGGACCGGGTCAGGTCGCCCTCGGCCACGGCGCTGGTGACCTCGGCGATCGCGCGCACCTGCCGGGTCAGGTTGCCAGCGAGTTCGTTCACGTTCTCGGTCAGCCGCTTCCAGGTGCCCGAGACGCCCTCGACCTCCGCCTGCCCACCCAGCCGGCCCTCGCTGCCGACCTCGCGCGCCACCCGGGTGACCTCCGCGGCGAAGGAGGAGAGCTGGTCGACCATCGTGTTGATCGTGGTCTTGAGCTCCAGGATCTCGCCGCGCGCGTCCACGTCGATCTTCTTGGACAGGTCGCCGTTGGCCACCGCGGTGGTGACCAGAGCGATGTTGCGCACCTGGTTCGTCAGGTTGTTCGCCATCGAGTTGACGTTGTCGGTCAGGTCCTTCCAGGTCCCGGCCACGTTCGCCACCCGCGCCTGCCCGCCGAGCATGCCCTCGGTGCCCACCTCGCGCGCCACCCGGGTGACCTCGTCGGCGAACGTGGACAAGGTGTCGACCATCGTGTTGATGACCCCGGCCAGCGCGGCCACCTCGCCCTTGGCCTCGACCGTGATCTTCTGCGACAGGTCGCCGCGCGCGACCGCCGTGGCCACCTGTGCGATGGACCGGACCTGCCCAGTCAGGTTCGAGGCCATCACGTTGACGTTGTCGGTCAGGTCCTTCCACGTCCCGGACACCCCGCGCACCGTCGCCTGCCCGCCCAGGTACCCCTCGGTGCCCACCTCGCGCGCGACCCGGGTGACCTCGTCCGCGAACGCGGAGAGCTGGTCGACCATCGTGTTGATGGTCTCCTTCAGCTCCAGGATCTCCCCGCGCGCGTCCACCCGGATCTTCTGCGACAGGTCACCCTGCGCGACGGCGGTGGTGACCTGGGCGATCGAACGCACCTGCGCCGTGAGGTTGTCGGCCATGACGTTCACCGACTCGGTCAGGTCCTTCCACGTGCCCGACACGCCCTTGACATCGGCCTGCCCGCCCAGGCGCCCTTCGGTGCCGACCTCGCGCGCGACGCGGGTCACCTCGTCCGCGAACGCGGAGAGCTGATCGACCATCGTGTTGATGGTGCTCTTGAGCTCGAGGATCTCGCCGCGCGCCGCCACACCGATCTTCTGAGACAGATCGCCGCGCGCGACCGCCGTGGCCACCTGCGCGATCGAACGCACCTGCGCGGTGAGGTTGCCGGCCATGAAGTTCACCGAGTCGGTCAGATCCCGCCAGGTGCCCTTCACGCCCTTGACGTCGGCCTGCCCGCCCAGGCGCCCATCGGTGCCGACCTCGCGCGCGACCCTGGTCACCTCGTCCGCGAACGCGGAGAGCTGATCGACCATCGTGTTGATGGTGTTCTTCAGCTCCAGGATCTCGCCTCGCGCGTCCACGCCGATCTTCTGGGACAGATCGCCCTGCGCGACAGCGGTGGTGACCTGGGCGATGTTGCGCACCTGCGCGGTGAGGTTGCCGGCCATGAAGTTCACCGAGTCGGTCAGATCCCGCCAGACCCCGCCGACCCCGGGCACCTCGGCCTGCCCGCCCAGGCGGCCTTCGCTGCCGACCTCGCGCGCGACCCGGGTGACCTCCGCGGCGAAGGAGGAGAGCTGATCGACCATCGTGTTGACGGTTTCCTTGAGCTCGAGGATCTCTCCGCGCGCGTCGACGTCGATCTTCTGCGACAGGTCGCCGCGGGCCACGGCCGTGGCCACCTGGGCGATGTCGCGCACCTGGGTGGTCAGGTTGCCCGCCATGGCGTTGACCGAGTCCGTCAGGTCCGCCCACGTCCCGGAGACGCCGGGCACCTCGGCCTGGCCGCCCAAGGTCCCCTCGGTGCCGACCTCGCGAGCCACCCGGGTCACTTCCGAGGTGAACAGGGACAGCTGGTCGACCATGCCGTTGAACACCGTCGCGATCTCGCCCAGCAGCCCGTCCCCGCCGTCCGGCAGCCGCGTGCCGAAATCGCCGTCGCGCACCGCCGTCAGCCCGGCCAGCAGCCGGCGCAGCTCCGGTTCGCCGACGCGTTTGGCTCCGGGCCCGGACCTGGTCCGTGGTGTCGCGTTCGGCCCCTGCGCCGACGTGTCGGACATCTCGCCACCTCTTCCGCGATCGAGTTCTGCCACCGAAGCGGCGAGATCCGCTCAGACAGGCGCCTGCCACCCACGAGGGCCTGAGCCGGCCTGGGCGCCAAAACTGTTTCTACGCGGAAACAGTTTAGCCGGTGCGGCGGCCCTTCGGCCCGAACGGCCGCAACCACATCTCCGCCCACCGCCGTCCGCCGTGACCGGGGCGCCGCGCCGACGCGCGGGACCCGGCGTACGCCGCGGCCGGAGTTGTCGCCGATGATCAGGCCTGCGATGCTCGCCCCGTGCGCATGCATGCCGACCAGCTGACGATCTCGCCCGAGATCGTGCGCGACCTGATCCGCGATCAGTTCCCCGAGTGGGCCGGGCTCCCCGTGCGGGCGCTCGCCTCGCAGGGCACGGTCAACGCCATCTTCCGCATCGGCGCGCACTTCGCGGCCAGATTCCCGCTCAAGCCCGCCGACGCCGACGCGACCCGTGACGCGCTCGAACGCGAAGCACGGGCGGCGCGGGAACTGGCCGAGCACACCCGCTTCCACGCCCCGCTACCCGTCGCGCTGGGCCGGCCCGGCCGGGGCTACCCGCTGCCCTGGTCCGTGCAGACCTGGATCCCCGGCGAGACCGCCACCCCGCACGAGCCGGCCGGATCCACCGAATTCGCGCGCGACCTGGCCGAGCTCATCCGCGAACTGCGCGCCGTCGCCACCCGCGGCCGCGTCTTCCGTGGACGCGGGCGCGGAGGTGACCTGAAGTCGCACGACGCGTGGATGCAGACCTGCTTCGAACGCAGCGAGGACCTCCTGGACGTCCCCCGGCTGCGCGCGATGTGGGCCGCTCTGCGCCAACTCCCCCGCGCCGACACCCCGGACACGATGACCCACGGCGATCTGATCCCGGGCAACGTACTGGTCGCCCGGGGCCGCCTGCTCGGCGTCTTGGACGCCGGCGGCTTCGGACCCGCCGACCCGGCCCTCGACCTCGTCGCCGCCTGGCACCTGCTCCAGCCCGCCCCCCGCGCCCGGCTGCGCGAAGACCTCGGCTGCGACGATCTCGAATGGCAGCGCGGCAAGGCGTGGGCCTTCGAGCAGGCGATGGGCGCGGTCTGGTACTACCGCAGCAGCAACCCGGCGATGAGCCGCATGGGCAGCGCCACCCTCGATCGCCTGATCGCGGACGAATCGATCGAAGGCGACTGACAGGCCGACACGTGGTGGAGCGCGCCCTCGGCTCGGAGTGCCGGGTCAGCTGGGGCCCGTGCCGGACCCTGCGTCGCCGGTTGGGGTCTCGTCTTCGGGAGCGGGAGGCCAGTCGCCACGCTTGATCACCTGGCCACGGAAGTAGTCGGGACGCCGTGCGCGGTAGATGTACATCAGTGGGATGCCGAGAACGAGCGAGCCCACGCCGGTGAGGAACACGCCTCCGATCTGCCAGTGTGGCGGAAACGGCATGGTCCACGATGTGGTGCCGTAGGCGGGGCTCCAGAACTCGTATGCGCCGTAGAAGAAGAAGGCGAACAGGATCAGTGCGCCGAAGAGCGGCAGCAGGAATCGCAGCCAGACGGTGCGCGCGCCGCTTCCGCCGGCGAGGGCACGCGGCGCGAAGTGCCAGGCGCAGGCCAGCCCGGTGAGCCCGTAGTAGAACGCGATAGCCAGTCCGAGAGAGGAGATCGAGTCCGCGAGCACGTTGGCACTGATCCCGGCCAGCAGCGCGTAGAACCCGATAGAGGCCAGTCCCATGACGACGGTGGACCAGGTCGGCGTGAGGAAACGAGGGTGGATCCGGCTGAAGCTGCGCGGGATGCTCCGGTGGGCGGCCATCGACAGCGTGGTGCGCGCGGTCGGCATGATGGTGGTCTGCGTCGAGGCGGCCGCGGAGCTGAGCACCATCAGCACGAGGAGCTTGCTCAAGAACCAGCCGAATCCGCTTGTGCCGAACACCGCGCCGCCGAGGCCGGAAAGCACATCGCCCGCGTTGTCCGGGTTGGCCAGGCCGGTCCCGGTGGCGCCGTAGCCGGCGAAGCACTGCGCGGACACGGTGACCAGCCCGTAGGTGACCAGGAGCAGCACCGTTGAGATGACCGCGGCGCGGCCGGGCGTCTGCGCGCGGTCTTTGGTTTCCTCGTTCACCGAGACCGCGGTGTCCCATCCCCAATAGATGAAGATCGCGGTCAGCAGGCCGAGGGTGAGCGCGGAGAAGGAGGAGATCGCGAAGGGGTTGAACCACGAGCCCGAGATGCGGACTGAGCCGGCCGTTCCGTGGCCCGAATAGACCTTCACCAGGGCGGTCACCGAAAGCACGGCCAGCATGACCAGTTCGATCGAGAGCAGTACCACCTGGATCCGGGCCGAGAGTTCGATGCCGATGTAGCAGATCAGCGTCATCACCGCGATCCAGATGATGCCGGCCAGCTCGGTCCAGCCGGCGCTGGCCGCCAGCCCGCTGGCACCGATGAGCTGGAAGCCGTACTGTCCGGCGATCTGCGCCAGGTTCGCCATGACGATCACATCCGCGACGACGATCGCCCACCCGCCCATCCACCCCGTCTTGGGCCCGAAC
>NZ_JAGSOG010000109.1 GCF_018139695.1 Actinospica durhamensis
CTCCACCACCTCCCCCCGACGGCCGTCATGCTGTCCGAATACGACGACCTGCGCGCCTCCGGCGACCTGCTCATCCGCCAGCTCCAGGAATCCGACGTCCCCGTCCGCTCCCACCTCGCCGCCGGAATGCTCCACGGCCACCTCAACCGCAACGCCTCCCTCAAGGAAGTGGACCGCTCCCTCGACTTCTTCGCCGAGGTCCTGCGCGGCTGACGGGCGCGGCTGACGGCACGTCACCCGGCGAGGCCGAACCACGGGCGCGTCACATGGATGCGTCACATGGGCGCGTCACGCCGGCGGATCGTCCCGGAACGTCTCCGACTTCAGGCCCCTGGCGCGCCAGCGGGTCGCGGTGAGCTCCGGCCGTGGCCGGGCCGGCTTCGGGACCCATCCGGATCGTCTCGTGTCGACAGGAGCTTCGTCCCAGTCCGCGATCAGGGCGAACGGCGCGGGCGGGCTCTGCCGCTCCTCGCCGCAGTCCTCGCGGGTCACCAGGTCCGGGAGGAAGCGTGCCTCTTGGGCGACGTGGCAGTCGTCCGCTCGACAGGCGACCAGGGCGGCGCATCCTTCGCAGGCAAGGCATGGCCGTTGGCCGCTAAGCGACCAACAGCCGATCAAGACCCGCTCGTAAACGAACCGCACTCCCCGTAGATCGCCGGGTGCGAGCACGAAGGAACCCGCGACCCGCTCGCTCCCGACCTCGGCCTCATCGATCGCGTATGTGCCGGGCTCGAGCAGCGTGGGGTTAAGGCGATGATGATCGAGCATGAATGGGTGCGGCTGCGTCGGGAGATCCACGAGCCGCAGCGGCGCACTCAGTACCGATCCGCAGCCCGCACACCGAAACCGCTCCACGGGGCGAGTATCACACCCGAGATCTCGACCGGCATCTGAATTACCCTCAGCCCGCCCACCTGCGCGAATCCGTCTCCATCGGGAGGGGACGCGAGCTCAGTCACGCGGTGTCCGTTGCGCAGGCGGCTCAGTCGACGGCGGATCCTCCACCCGGTACGGCGACCCCACGGATGCCGCCAATCGCCCGCCCGGGGACTGATCCCACTCCGCTCGACGGTTGAGTTCTCCCACTCTCCGCGAGTGCGCGTCCACAGTCGTCCGTGCGCTTCTCGGAGTCGGCTGACGCTGTTGTGACCGGCGGACCTGGTTGGCCCGAGCGCACGCGAGCAGCCAGCGCACTACGAACACGAACACGGCGAGAGCCACGCCGGCGATCGGCGGATTCATTGATGCGCCACCACCCCTCGACGGCACGCAGCCTACGAGCTACGTGATGATCCGTCAGGGGCTTTGCCGAAACGCAATACTTATGAGGCTACGCCGCGTTTGCCCGGAACCGTCGGCAGCGACGGGCGTTCGGTGAAGCCGGGCTGAGGCGGGCGCGGAGCGGTGAGTAGCGTGGTGTCGGCCAGGATGCGCTGCACGGTCGCGTCCAGCGAGCTTTCCGGTCCGATGATCCGCTCGATCGCGTCGGGCAGCACGTCGGCGGCGCGGTACCACTCGCGCATGTCCTGCGGGGTCCAGTCGTCGCAGTTCGGCTTGGTCCAGTGGCGCTCGAGGGTCGCCTCGTAAGGGATGTCGAAGTAGTACGCGCACGTCGCGCCGGCGTGGTCGCGGATCAGGGCTGTGAGCATCCGGCCGTAGTGCTCGGCGTAGAGGATGCCCTCGAGTACGACGTGAATGCCCTGATCCAGGACGTGCCTGACCATGACGTCGAGCAGGCCGACGTTGACCGCGCCGACCACGTCGCGTTCGCGGAGGATCTCGCGGCGGACCAAGTCCTGGGGGACGAGGGCGATCCCCCGGCCGTACGCGGCCCGCAGCCTGGCGGCGACGGTGCTCTTGCCGCTGCCGGAGTTGCCGCGCAGGATGATCAGCTGCGTCGAGGTCGAGCCGGTCGGTGTGGGCATGGGTGCTCCTCGGCGGGATGGTCGGCGGATTGTCGGCGGGACGGGGATGACGGTCTGCTGCGGTACGCGGCAACGGGCGACGCAGCCCGGGCGGGATTAAATTGTCATGATGGGGCAAAGTGCTACTTTTCCGGCGAGCGGGTCCGCGGCCTTCTGCGTGGACCACCTCAGGCGGCTGCCCGAGGAGGTGCACACCGCCTACGTCGAGGAGCTCGGGGTCTCGGAGCGCTCGGCGCTGCTGTCCTGGCTCGGGTTCACCGGGACGTTCGCGGTCGCGCGCGGGGTCACGCACAGTATCCGGTCCGGGCGGGGGCCGTTCCGGGACGTCAGCACGGGTGGCGTGCACCTGCACCACTACCTGTGGGGCATCGCGATGCTGACGGGGGTCGGGGCGATCGCGGTGCACGGGGAGGACGAGCGGCGGAGGCATCCGAGTGTGGCGCTGACGTACGGGATGGGGCTCGGGCTGATCATCGACGAGTTCGCGCTGCTGGTCGACCTCGAGGACGTCTACTGGTCGCGCAACGGGCGGATCTCGGTCGAGGTCGGGACGGGGCTGATCGCGCTGGGTGGGACGGTGCTGGCGGCGCTGCCGGTGTTGCGGCGGCTGGCGCGCAATCGGCGGCACGGGCAGACGGGGCGGCGTGCCGACGCCCGCACACGCACAAGCACAAGCACCGGCACCGGCACCGGCACCGGCACCGCGTGACGGACACCCCACCCGGCCTACTGCCGCGCCGCGAAGTCCTTGTCCCGGATCAGGGCGGCGGAGAGCACGGCGCCGGCCAGGGCGAGGACGGCGGTGACGGTGAGCAGGTTGTTCAGGGCGCCGGTGAAGCTGGTGCTGATCGCCTGCTGCAGTTCGGGGCGCAGCGCGGGCGGCACGACGTTGCTCGTGCCGCCGGACTGGCCCTCGCGGACGGCGTTGATGACCTGGTCGGTGTAGCCGGCCGCGGGGGTGTGGGCGAGCGCGTTGGTGAGGTTGTTGCGCAGCGAGGTGGTGAAGATCGAGCCGAGCGCGGCGATGCTGGTGGCGAGGCCGACCTGGCGGAAGGTGGAGTTGATGCCGGAGGCCATGCCGGCCCGGGCCGGCTCGACCACGCCGATCGCGGTGGAGGCGAGCGGGGGGTTGACGAAGCCCGCGCCGAGGCCGGAGACGATGAAGCCGGGGATCAGGTGGGTCCAGCTGCTGGTCGCGCCAAGGCCGCCCATCAGCAGCAGCCCGATGCCGACGGCCAGCAGGCCGGGTCCGATCAGCCAGCGCGCGGAGACGCGCTCGCTCAGCCGGCCCGCGATCGTGGCGGCCACCAGCATCGCCCCGCTGGAGACCAGCAGCCGGGTGCCGGTGCCGAGGGCCGAGTAGCCCAGGACGTTCTGCAGGTAGAGCACGAGGTAGAGCAGCATCGCGAACAGCGAGCCGTTCATCGCGAAGGCCGCGCACAGGCCGCCGACGAAGGTGGGCTTGCGGAACAGCGCGAGGTCGAACATCGGGTTGGGGACCAGGAGCTCGGTGAGCAGGAAGGCCACGAGCAGCACGCCGCCGGCGGTCAGCGCGACGAGCGCGCCGTCGTCGCCCCAGCTGCTCTCACCGGCCCGGATGAGCCCGTAGACCAGGCCCACCAGACCGCCGGTGAGCAGCGCGAAGCCGGGCAGGTCGAGCCGGCCGGGGTGCGGTGCGCGCGACTCGTCCAGCTTCCACAGCGTCACGCCCAGGGCGAGCACTCCGATGGGCACGTTGACCAGGAAGATCCCGCGCCAGCTGATCCCGGTGGTGATCACCCCGCCCAGGATCGGGCCGAGCGAGACGGCGATGCCGGTGATCGCGCCCCACACGCCGAACGCGACGCCGCGGTCCTTGCCGCGGAAGCTCTCGCCGAGCAGCGCCAGGGACGTGGCGAACATGATCGCGCCGCCGACGCCCTGGCCGGCCCGGGACAGGATGAGCATGAGCGGCGACTGGGCCAGGCCGCACAGCAGCGAGCCGGCGGTGAACACGACGAGGCCGATCGCGAACAGCCGGCGCCGGCCGTAGCGGTCGGCCAGCACGCCGGTGGTCAGCAGGCAGGAGGCAAGCGCCAGCGCGTAGGCGTCCACGACCCACTGCACGTCGCTGAAGCCCGCGTTCAGGGCGCGCTGGATGTCGGGCAGCGCGACCACCACGATGGTGACGTCCAGTAGCAGCATGAACGTGCCCACGCACACGGCGAGCAGCGTCCACCACTTCTTGTCCATGCGAATCCACCTCCCGGCTCCGCGCCGATACCCGGATACCGGCCCGGCCATGCGCGGCGCAGGGCCGACCGGCATGCTGGTGGGACCCGCATCCGGGATAAAACCGCTGAACATCGAACAAGACGTGTGAATGCGGGTAAGAGGGGTCGAAGGTCCGGTTCGAGCCGTGGACCGGCGACGCAGAGCGAAGGAGCCCGGACGTGAGCACGAACCCCGCGAACCCCGACGATCAGCGCCAACCGCTCGCGGGCAGCAAGGTACCGTCCCGCCATTCCCGGCTGGGCGGCATCTGGATCCTGCTCGTCCTCGGCGCCGCGATCCTGATCCTGCTGCTGGTGTTCATCCTGATGAACTCGCAGCACGTCCTCGTTCACCTCTACGGCGCACACGTGACCGCGCCGCTCGGGGTGGCGCTGCTGTTCGCCGCGGCGCTCGGAGTGCTGCTCGTGGTCGTGCCGGGCGGCGGGCGCATCCTGCAGCTGCGCCGGGCGACCAAGCGGCTGCACTCAGACCGCGAGCACCTGGCCGGCCGGCTCGACGACATCGCCGGCGCCCGGGCCGAGAACCCGGACAACCCCGAGGCCCCGACCGAGGGCGAGCAGCGGGGCAAGCGCTGAGGGATCAGGCGCTGAGGGATCGGGTCTCAGATCTCGATGGTGAAGCCGTCCAGGCCCGAGGGAGCCTCCTGATGGAGCTCGATCTGCTCGACCGTGGCGGCCGGCGGGCCGAGCCTGCTCCACGCGACCATCGCCTGGACGGCACCGGGCGCGCCCTCGAAGACGGCCTCGACGCCGCCGTCGGCACGGTTGCGCACCCAGCCGCTGACGCGGTGTTCGATCGCCTTGCGCCGACACGCGTCGCGGAACGAGACGCCCTGCACCCTGCCTGACACGATCACCCGGACGCGGTTCATGGGAGCCAGCCTAACCCGTACATCAGCGCTTTACCTGTCTGGTCCGTACCGATGCGGACACACCGTGCGCACGGGCACGAACGCGGGCGCGCACCGGCGCGCGGGAGGCAGGCGCGCGGGGGCAGCGGCCGAAAACGAACCGGCCCCCGATCCGCCCGCACAGGCGGGTGGCCGGGGGCCGGAGCCGAGCGCGGCTCGATGCGCGGCGCGCGATCAGGAGTTGGGGCGCTTGCCGTGGTTCGCCTTCTTCTTCCGGCGGGCACGCCTCTTGTTACCGGTCTTCGCCATCTCGCCACTCCTCGCTGTTGAAATTCACCAAGCATGCGGATCTTACTAGACGGCGTCGGACCTCGAAGCTGGATCCGGCCGCTTCCCCCTCAGCCCGCCAGCGGCTCGATGGTGGCGCGGGCGGCGGCCAGGCTGGGCTGGAGGCGGCGGGCGGCGTCGACGTGGTCGCCGGTCCAGATCATCCGGACGGCGTTGGCGGTGGCGCGCCCGGCCTCGTCGCGCAGGTCGGCGCGGACGGAGGCGACGAGGCGGGCGGCGGCCTCGCGGTCGCGGGCGACCGGGGGCGGGAGCGGCACGTGCCGGTCGAGGCCCTCGGCCAGCTGCTGGTACCAGCGGGTGACGCGGTCGGTCCAGGCGAGCAGCTCGACCCGGGCGTCGACGCCCTCGCCGTTCAGGCGGGCGCGCCCGGCCTGGGTCCAGAGGGTGAGCACCGCGTCGGCGGCCAGGCGTAGCCCGACGACGCCCGTGACCAGCGTCGTCATGTCCGAGAGCGGCACGGGCTTGGCGCCGCGTTCGGCGAGGTAGCTGCGGAACGCGTCGTCGAGGCGTCGGGCCGAGGCCGCCGCCTGACGGCCCGTCTGTTCCGGCGGCTGGGCCGGGGTGTGGCCGCCGCCGCAGAACTCCAGGCCGTAGGAGACGGCGCCGGACAGGTACGCGGCGGAGTCCGCGTACGCCTCGGACAGGGCCTTGTCGACGGCGGCGGCGGCGCCGCGGGGCCAGAAGAACAGCGCGACCAGCAGGCTGACGGCGCAGCCGAGTCCGATGTCCTGCACCCGCAGCAGCACGATCCGCCAGTTCGGGTCCTGGCCGATGTTGAACAGGATCACCAGCGTGACGGTGAACGCGGCCTGACCGGCGGCGAAGGAGATCGCGGACGGGGCGATCCCGGCGATGAGGATGGCCACCGGCAGCAGGAACCACAGGGCGGTGCCGTGGTGGCCGATCAGCACCAGCAGGGCCGCGCCGACGACCGAGCCGACCACCGTTCCGGTCACGGCCTTGAGCGCGTTCTGTCCGGTGTTCAGGGCGTTGGAGCGCAGTACGGAGAAGGTGCCGAGCAGTACCCAGAAGGCGTGCTGGGCGCTGGTGACGTGCGCGAGCGTGACCGCGGCGCCGAGGCCGACCGCGCCGCGCAGGCTGTTGTGCAGCCACACCGACTGCGTCCGCAGGTGCGCCGCGGCCCGTTCCCAGGCCGCCGCCCACGCCCCGCGGTCACCGGCGTCGCCGGCGCTCCGGGCACCCTCGACGCCTTCGACGCCGACGTTCGCGAGGCCGGGCTCGCGGCCGAGCAGGCGTTCGGGCCAGCTGCGCTGCTCGCCCCGGGCGGCGAGCTCGACGTTGGAGGCGATCTGCACGGTGGCGAAGCCGAGCTCCTGGGCGCGGAAGGAGGCCTCGAGCACGCCCAGGAACCGGTGCACCAGCTCGAAGTCGTCCTCGGCGGGGCAGTACTCGGGCAGGTGCGCGGTGGAGTGGTGCACCATCTCGCCCATCGCCTCGCGCAGCATCCCGACCGCGCCGGCCAGGGTGCCGAGCTCGCCGTGCGGATCGTCGAGCAGATCAGCGGCCTGATCCAGCACGGCCGCGGCGGCCCGGCGGACGGTGTGCGCCTGCGGGTCGCCGCCTGGCATGTCCTCGGCCGCCACCGCCGCCGAGCTCTCCGCGACGATCGCGCTGAGCCAGGTGAGCTCGTCCACCAGCCGGACCAGGGCGCGCGAGCTCGCGGAGAGCCCGGTCGGGCGGTAGGGCGTGGCGTCGAACGCGCGGCGCAGGGCGACGGCGGCCGCGGCGGCCTCGTCCGCGCGCACCTGGCACCGCTCGCGACCCAGGGCGCCGTGGTCGCCGGCCAGCCGATCGGCGTCGGAGCGCAGCTGCCGGGCGGCGGTGCGGCACACCAGTGCCGCGGGGCCGCTGAGCGGGTCGGTGGCGGAGCGGGGCCAGAGCAGCGAGATCGCGAACAGGGACACGAAGGCGGCGAGCCCGGCGCCGGCCAGCCGGTCCGGGAGCTGGCCGAGCGGCGCGGGCGTGGCCACCGGCAGCACGAACGCGAGCAGCAGGGCCGTGGCGGATCCGGCCAGCACCGAGCTGACCACGCCGCTGAAGAGCACCACGAACACGACGACGACGGTGGCGAGCACGGCGACCCAGGACACCCGGGCCGCGAGCGTGCCCAGGCAGATCAGCACCAGCCAGGCCACGCCGAGGCCGAGTTGGGCGCGCAGGCGCTGCACCATCGGGCCGACGTAGTCGACGAACAGCAGCATCGAGATGGATCCGAACGCTGCGAAGCTCGCTATCGTCGGCTCGTGCAGCACCTCGAGGCACAGGGCGAAGAGCGCGGGCATGACCAGCGCGGTACGCCCGGCACGGCGGGTGGCCGCGAGGCCGGGGTCGTGCGCACGCAGCCATCCGAGGGCGCGTCCGAGTGCGGGTCGGCCGTTTCCGGCCGGACGCGGTGTCACCTGCGCGCACCTCCTGTGCCTGTTCCGAATCCGGCCGCCGGGGGGCGGCCGGGTCACTCGACGGTACGTGTCGACGCAGCGTTCTGTCTGCAGCACCGCCGGAACGACTGTAGAGGAGAACGCACACGCGGTGCGCCCGTTGCGTACGAGGTGCGGGCTGGGTACAGGCGAGGTACGGCTGGCGCTCAGACCCTCGCCCAGGCCGGGATCCAGGTCCCTGGGGCGTCGATCTGATGGGAGTTCAGGTGCTCGCGCAGGGTGATGAGCGCCGGGTGGCCGTTGTCGCGGTGCCACAGGAGCGTGTGCGGGTAGACCGGGGTCGGCGCTTTGATGGCGATGCGGCGCAGGCCCTGGTCGGCCGGCCAGACCAGGCGGGTCTGCTCGCCCACGAAGGTGGCCAGCGAACGGGAGTCGGCGACGGTGTCGAGCAGCGGCTCGGTGCCGAAGTCGGGGCCGGTGATCTCGATGGTGAGGCCGAACTCGGCGACCAGGGCGTCGTAGTAGGCGGCCCACTCCGTACCGGGAACGATGCCGGGCATCCAGATCCGATGCCCCGCCAGCTCGGCCAGGGTGACCGCGCGGGCGTCGGCGAGCGCGTGGGCCGGGCCGGTGAGCAGGGCCAGCGGCTCGTCGTGGGCCCGGGCGGTGCTCACTCCGCCGGGCAGGCGCAGGCCGGGCATGGTGACGGCGCGGAACGAGGCGTCGATCGCGCCGGACAACAGGGCCTCGAGCGCCGCGTCGATGTCGAAGAGCGTGACCACGTCGAGCTCCACCTCGGGGTGGGCCTGGTGGAACGCGCGCAGCAGGCCGGAGGGGGCGAGGCGGCGGCCGATCACGTCCACGCGCAGCGCCCGGCGGCCGGGGCGGACCGAGGCGAGCGCCCGCTCCTCGGCCCGCAGCAGGTCGCGGGCGTGCGGCAGGAAGGCCTGGCCGTCGATGGTGAGCTTCGCTCCGCGCGCGGTGCGGGTGAACAGCCGCACGTCCAGGTCCTTCTCCAGGGCGGCCATCCGCTTGGACACGGCCTGCTGCGTGATCGACAGCTGCGCGGCGGCGTCCTGGAAGCGCCCCGCGTCCGCCACGGCCACGAAGGTGCGCACGACGTCGAGATCCACGCTCCGATCCTACGGACACAACCTGAGGTTGTGCGAAGCGACCCGGCAGTTGTTTGATCCGCACCCCGGTTTCCCGGTTCGATGTCCGGGGTCGGCGGACGGCCGGGCGGCGGGCGGAAGGGTGCGTGGGATGCGCGGGACAGAGCGGTCGGAGCGGAGACTGGGGCGGCGGTTCGGCTGGCTGTGGGCGGCGTACACGGTCAGCGCCTACGGTTCAGGGCTCGGATTCGGCGCGTTTCCGCTGATCGCGGTCCTGGTTCTGCACTGCGGCGCGGCGCAGGTGGCGGCGCTCGCGGCCTCCGGGCGGGCGGTGGGCGCGCTGATCGCGCTGCCGCTCGGCCCGTGGATGGAGGTGCGGCGCAAGCGCCCGGTGATGATCGCGATGGACCTGGCCCGGTTCCTCGCGCTGCTGACCGTGCCCGCCGCGTACGCGCTCGGCCTGCTGACCTTTGCTCAACTTCTCGTTGTGTCGATCGTCTGCGCGGCCGCCGACATCGCGTTCAAGACGGCCGGCGGCGCGTTCCTCAAGTCGCTGGTGCCGCCGGAACATCTCCTCGTCGCGAACGGCCGGTTCGAGTCGACCATGTGGACCTCGACGGTGGTCGGGCCGCCGCTCGGCGGCGCCGCGATCGGGCTGTTCGGCCCGGTGACCACGATCATCGCCGACGCCACGAGCTACCTGCTCTCGGCTCTGGGCATCAAGGCCGTCGGCGCGACTGAGGTACGCCGGGAACGCATCGCAGCGCCCCGAATGCGTGCGGGTGAGCTGCTCGAGGGCTGGCGCTACATCCTCGCCCACCCCACGCTGCGGCCGCTGTTCGCCAACGGCATCGCGGTCAACGGTCTGATCATGGCGTCGGAGCCGCTGATGGCCGTGCTGCTGCTCGACCGGCTCGGCTTCGCGCCGTGGCAGTACGGCCTGGTCTTCGCAGCCCCCTGTGTCGGCGGCCTGCTGGGCTCACGGCTCGCGCGTCCGCTGGCCACGCGGTACGGACAGCACCGGGTGATGCGCGTCTCCGGCATGGCGCGCGCCTGCTGGCCGGTCGGGCTCGCGTTCGTCCAGCCCGGCGTACCCGGAATGGCGCTGGTGATGGTCGTTCAGTTCGGCCTGGTGACCTGCTGCGGCCTGTTCAACCCGCTGCTCGCCACCTACCGCCTCGAGTTCACCGCGCCCGAGCGCGTCGCCCGCACTCTGGCGGCGTGGTCGGTCAGCAGCAGCGCGAGCATCGCCCTGCTGACGGCGCTGTGGGGCGTGCTCGCGGACGCCGTCGGCCCGCGCGCCGCCATCGCCGCCGCCGGGGTACTGCTTCTGGCCACGCCGCTGCTCCTGCCCCGCCGCGAGAATGCGGCCGCGGAGCTCATCGCGTCGGCTTCGCCTTCGTGATCGAATCCTGAGTCTCGCGGAATTCGGCCGCTCGAATTCCGCAGGACCGAAAGATCACAGATGGCGCAGCCGGGCCTGGCGCGGAATCCTGCCGAAACGGCCCGCGTGGAAATCCCGGGCGGCCTGTTCGAGTTCGGCGGCGCTGTTCATCACGAACGGGCCGCCCATCGCCACCGGCTGCCGGATCGGCTCGCCCGAGTAGAGCATGACCACGCTCGGCGAGTCGCCGTCGGCCGCGGTGATCCGCGCGGTGGTGGCCTCGGCGCCGCGCACCGGGTCGGACCACCCGGTCTGCCCGGCCACCAGCGTGCGCGAACCGACCGAGACGCGCCCGGCCATGACGTAGCAGAACGCGCGGTCACGGCCGGGCACCGGGTGCTCGGTGGAGCGGCCCGGCTCCAGCGTGATCATCGCACCGGAGATCGGCCAGTGGGTGCGGGCCGGCCCGGACACGCCGCCGACCCGGCCCGCGACCACGTCCACCCGCACCCCGTCGCGCTGCACGATCGGCCGTTCGCCGGCCCGCAGGTCCTGGTAGCGGGTGTCCACCATCTTCTTCTTGCGCGGCAGGTTCACCCACAGCTGCAGCGTGTGCGCCCGCTCGTTGCGGAAAGCCAGTTCGCGGTGGATGATCCCGCTGCCCGCGGTCATCCACTGCACGTCGCCGGCGACGAGCGCGCCGGCGTGTCCGGCGTTGTCGCCGTGTTCGAGCACGCCGTCGACCACGGTGGTGACCGTCTCGATCCCGCGGTGCGGATGCCACTCGAAGCCGGGCGAGGAGAACCAGTCCTCGGCCAGCAGCAGGAAGGGGTCGGTGCGCTCGGGCCGCGGCGCGAAGATCAGGTTCTTGTCGTCGACCTGGGCGTCGGGGCCGAGGTGGAGGCGCTCATCGACCCGGTCGATCCTGCGGCTGACCGGCTTGCGCTGCGGCGTCGTCATGTACTGCTCCTTCGTCCACCGGCTGGATCGAGGCCGCCGGCGGTCGTCCAGAAAAAAGCTCAAGTTGATGCGTCACCTCAAACTGCTCCCCAATCTGCCACCGCGGTAGGTGATACGTCAACCTGATCCGGCTAGGCTGGGATCATGCCGACCCCGTCGACCCTCGCGCCCCGCCCCGTCGCCGCCCACGGCCCGCTCGACGAGCGGGAACTGGGCACCTGGCGCGCGTTCTTCCGGATGACCGAGCTGCTGCGCGGCCGCCTCGAGCAGCGGCTCGTGGCGCACAGCGGGCTCTCGAACGCGGACTACAGCGTGCTGGTCGCGCTCTCGGAGGCGCCCGAGGGCCGGATGCGCGCCTGCGTCCTGGGCGAGGAGCTGGCCTGGGAGAAGAGCCGGCTGCACCACCAGCTGACCCGGATGGCCGCGCGCGGCCTGGTCGCCCGCGAGACCGGGCCGGCCCGCTCGGCCTACGCCCGGATCACCGGCGGCGGCTTCGCGGCCCTGCGCGCGGCGGTGCCGCTGCACACCGCGGACGTGCGGGAGCTGTTCCTGGACCGACTCGACGCCGAGCAGGCCGGGCGGCTCGAGGAGATCTCCACGATCATTCTCCGAGGACTGACGAACTGCGCCGATACCGGTGACAACGCATCCTGATCAAGATTCGGATCCTGATTCCGATCACGAAGGGGCCGAAAAGGCGCCCGCGACCGCGCGGGCCGGGAAACCTTGACGTTACCCGAACCCCGGTCCATAGTAAGCGCCATCGTGTCGGCGAGAGCGCCCGCGTCTTCCTGAAGAATGTCGCGCGCGTTTTTTCTTCGACCGAAATGTTAGCGCTAACAATTGCACCACCCCGTTCCACCGGCGGATTTGCCCCGCCGGCGGTGCGGGGCGCGGACGACGCCGTCACAGCGCGCGTGACGGAGTCCGCGGATTCCAATCCTCACCCACCCTGGGTCGGCGGCAGCGACGCCCCGGCCCGAGGAGACTGGAAAGGAGCCCGCCTTGTCCCTCAGGCGAAGGCTTGGAAGCACCCGGCCGCGCAGGCTCGGCCTGCCGCGCCGCCTGCGCAGCGCGCTCGTCCCCGCCGTCAGCGCCCTGCTGCTGGTCGGCGGCATGGTGTTCGCCACCGCCGGCGCGGCGCAGGCCGCGACGTCAGAACCCTGTGACATCTACGCCGCCGCCGGCACGCCCTGCGTGGCCGCGCACAGCACCACCCGCGCGCTCTACGCCGCGTACGACGGAGCGCTCTACGAGGTCAAGCGCGCCTCGGACGGCACGAGTACCGCGATCTACCCGGTCTCGGCCGGCAGCTACGCCAACGCGGCGACGCAGAACTCGTTCTGCTCCGGCACCATCTGCACCATCACCGAGATCTACGACCAGTCCGGACGCGGCAACAACCTCAAGGTCGAGGGCTCGGGCGGCAACGGCGGCCAGAACGTCGGCGCCATCGCCAACGCGCTGCCGGTCGAGGTCGACGGCCACGACGTGTACGGCGTCTACGTCTCGGCCGGGGTCGGCTACCGCGACGACTCCACCTCCGGCGTGCCCACCCGCAGCACCGGTCAGGGCGCGTACATGGTCACCAGCGGCACCCACTTCAACAACCGCTGCTGCTTCGACTACGGCAACGCCGAGACCAACAACGACGACAACGGCAACGGCCACATGGACGCCATCAACTTCGGCTCCGAGTGCTGGTTCTCGCCGTGTACCGGCAGCGGCCCGTGGGTCCAGGCCGACCTGGAGAACGGCCTGTTCGCCGGGGGCAACGGCTCGAACACCGCCAACGCCGGCAACTCCTCCGCCTTCGTCACCGCCCTGGTGAAGGACAACGGCACCAACACCTACGCGATCAAGGGCGGCAACGCGCAGTCCGGCAGCCTGTCCACCTGGTACAGCGGCTCACTGCCGACCACGGGCGGGTACGAACCGATGCACCAGGAGGGCGCGATCGTCCTGGGCACCGGCGGCGACGACAGCGACGGCTCGGTCGGCTCCTTCTTCGAGGGCGTCATCACCACCGGCTACCCGACCGACGCGGCGGACAGCTCGGTGCAGGCCAACGTGGTCGCGGCCGCCTACCACTCCATCAGCGTCAGCCTCACCTCCGGCTCGGAGTACAAGGTGACCAGCGTCAACGCCGGCACCGTGATGGACGACACCGACTGCGAGAGCGCCAACGGCACCGCCGTGGACCTGTGGGCCGCCCTGGGCAACACCTGCCAGGAGTGGGTCTTCACCAGCCTCGGCGCGAACGTCTACACCGTCAAGAACGTCAACAGCGGGACCATGCTGGACGCGACCGACTGCAGCTGGTCCGACGGCACCGCGGTGGACCTGTGGGCCTCGCTGGGCAACACCTGCCAGGAGTGGCAGGTCGTCCCGGACGGCTCGTACTACTCCCTGGTCAACGTGAACAGCGGCATGGTCCTCGACGCCGTGGACTGCGGTACCGCGAACGGCACGAAGGTGGACGAGTGGCAGGCCTTGAACAACTCCTGCCAGGACTGGAAGATCGCCTCCTGACCCGGCACGCGGCGGCGGTGGGGAGAGCATAGACCCCGCACGTGTCCTCCACGCGGATCCGGCACGGGAACTCAGGCCCGTGCCGGGTCCGCGGCCGCCCGGCAGAACTCACGCCCCGGCGGACTCCACGTTCTGCTCCACCTCGGTGGCCTGCGGCGCTTCGGTGGCCGGCGAGGGCTCGACGGCCTTCGCCGCTTCGGCGATCCGCCGCTGATGCCGTGCGTAGAGCTGCTCCGCGGCCGCATACCGCGCCTCCCAGGCCGCGCGCTCGGCGTCGTGGCCCTCGAGCCACTCCCCCGCCTCGGGGTCGAAGCCGTCCGGGTAGACGAACTCGCCCGCGGCGTCGTACGAGGCGACCATGCCGTACAGGGTCGGGTCGAATTGGTCGGCGGTCGGATCGCCGGTCAGCCCCACGTCCGCCTGCTTGATCGAGAGCGAGATCCGACGCCGCCTCAGATCGATGTCGACGATCTTGACGAAGACCTCTTCGCCGACCCGGACGACCTGGTCCGGCAGCTCCACGCGCCGCTCGGCCAGCTCGGAGATGTGCACCAGGCCCTCGATGCCCTCGTCCACCCGGACGAACGCGCCGAACGGCACCAGCTTGGTGACCCGGCCGGGCAGGACCTGGCCGATCGGGTGGGTCCGGGCGAACTGCTGCCACGGGTCTTCCTGGGTCGCCTTGACCGAGAGCGAGACCCGCTCGCGGTCCATGTCCACGTCCAGGACCTCGACCGTGACCTCCTGGCCGACCTCGACGACCTCGGAGGGGTGGTCCACGTGCTTCCAGGACAGCTCGGACACGTGGACCAGACCGTCGACGCCGCCGAGGTCCACGAACACGCCGAAGTGGACGATCGAGGAGACCACACCGGAACGCACCTGGCCCTTGAGCAGGGTGGTGAGGAAGAACTGGCGCACCGCGGACCGGACCTGCTCGAGCAACTCGCGGCGGGACAGGACCACGTTGTTGCGGTTCTTGTCCAGCTCGATGATCTTGGCCTCGAGCTCCTTGCCGACGTAAGGCTGCAGGTCGCGCACGCGACGCGTCTCGACCTGCGAGGCGGGCAGGAAGCCGCGCACCCCGATGTCGAGGATCAGTCCGCCCTTGACCACCTCGATGACGACGCCGGTGACGAAGCCGTCATCCTCCTTGATCTTCTCGATCGTGCCCCAGGCGCGCTCGTACTGGGCGCGCTTCTTGGACAGGATCAGCCGACCGTCCTTGTCCTCCTTCTGCAGGACCAGCGCCTCGACGTGGTCGCCGACTGCCACGACCGCGTGCGGATCGAGGTTGTTCCTGATCGAGAGCTCATGGGCCGGGATGATGCCCTCGGTCTTGTAGCCGATGTCGAGCAGGACCTCGTTGTAGTCGACGTGGACGACGGTGCCGTCCACGATGTCGCCGTCCGCGAAGTACTTGAAGCTCGCGTCGATTGCGGCGAGGAGGTCTTCGGTGGTTCCGACGTCGTTGATCGCCACATGCGGGATCGGCTGTGGCCAGTCCATGTTGGCCAGGAGTCGGCCAGCGAGGTCGTACGCCTCGCCGACCGACTCCCGGAGCGGATGATCCTCGCCGGTGTATCCGCGCAACTCCTGGGAGATTCGTGCCAGTGAGCGATGCGCCTCGGCGATCAGATCCCTGCTCCACTGCGCACGCGCGTGTTCGAGCCAGGCGAGGGCGAGGTTGATCCGCGCGTCGAGCACGAAGGGTGAGTGCGGTCCGAAACGCCGCTCGCACATCGACACCAGTGCGCGCAGGGCGAGTGCGGCCTCGGCGAGCTCACCCTGCGCGTTCACCGCCCGTGCCACCTCGACCTGCGCGGTCGCGGAAGCGAGGGCGAGCGTGGCGGCCAGTCGAGAGGCCTGATGGTCCTCGTCATGCCGGGCGGCCCAGGGTTCGAGGTCGTCGCTCAGGATCTTCAGCCGCCGCGCCGCGTGCTGCATCCGTTCCGGCGAGCCCTCGTCCCGGGCGAGCTCGAACTGCGCCACCGCGGCCGTGACGGTGGCGGCGAGCGCGTGCGGATCACGGGCACCCAGCACCGCGCAGAGCCGGAAGGCGGTGATGACGAGGACGTCGGTGACTGCCTCACAGCGCGGATACGCGTGCTGCGACCTGGCGACGGCGAGCTGTGCGCCGGCCAGGTTTCCCACCCGGATCAGCGCTTCGGGGTCGTCCCGGTGGAGTTCGGCGAGTCTGCGGCTGGTGGCCACGGACAGCCGTCGGGCGGTCGCGGCCATCTCGGCGGAGTCCGCACGCCGACAGCTCACGTCGAACAGGACGTGCGCCGCGGAGACTTCGGCCACGGCCGTGACGCTGCGCGAGGAGACAGCGCAGGCCCGGCGGGCCCACCCCTCGGCCTCCTGCAGCAGGCCGCGGCGCAGGCAGAAGCGCGCCACGTCGACCATGGTCCGACAGAGCAGATCCCGCTCGTCCCCCTCGGCCAGCAGCCCGAGGGCATCGAGGCGGATCGCGAGCCGAGTCAGGGCGGGGATCTCGACCGGGGCGTCGTCATGGGTCCCGAAGGACTTCTCGAACGCGTCGCGGAACCTGCCCAGCTCGGCCCACACGGCGGCGTTGTCCGCGAGCGAGTTGCCGGGCTCTCGATCGAGCAGGCCGAGCAGCCCCACTGTCAGGAAGTTGAGGGAGAGTGGCATCGGCGTCACCGCACCTCCCTCGACGCGCCGCCGGACCCGGCGACCTGCTTGGCGAGTTGCAGCATCATGATCTTCACCGGCTCCGCCTGCAGCAGGCCCCGCTCCACCCGCTCCTCGAGCCACTGTGCGCGGGCGGTGGCCTCGTCCAGCTGGTCCTGCCACGGTGCGCGCTCCGGCACCGGGCTCGGCGTGTCGGCCGAGTCGGCGTCCAGGCCGTCCTCGGAGGTCAGCACCTTCATCAGGTGCCCGACGTCGAAGCAGTCGAAGTGCTCCGCCACCGCCTTCATGGTCGCGGCGAACAGGACGTCGGTGGCGCCGTCCACCTCGGGCGGCCGCGCGCCCTGGCCGAGGAAGACGCCGATCAGGGCCCTGTCGCCGACGACGCGTTCGACCGGGCTGCCCGCATAGCCCGCGTACGGCCCGCCGCCGTGGTCGCACCGCAGCTGCAGGGCCTTGAGGGGCGCACCGTCCCGACCCGGGTAGAGCACGTCGGCGCGGTCGACGTAGCCGGTGAGGAACGAGGCGCCGCCGCCGGGCCGGTAGGGGTTGAGCCAATAGTCCTCGAGGACCGCGACGTCGGCGGTGGGCAGGTCCACCGGCGCGTCGCGGGGCTTGGTCAGCTCGATCAGCGCGAGGTCGACCTGCGGCTGCGGGCCGTGGATGCGGCCCTCGACCACCAGTCCGTCGGCGCAGTGCAGCTGGACCGTGTCGTCCGCCTCGACTCCGCGCAGGCACTCGCGGGCGGTCAGGACGTAGCGCTGCATGATGAAGAAGCCGGCCCCGACGCACGATCCGCCGTGGTGGATCTCGACCCAGTATCTGCTCGGGGGCATCCGCGGCCGCCCTCCGCTCTTCGCGCTCCGTGCGCACCGACGGGCCCTGGCCCCGATTGTTGCGATGGTAGTACCCGGCGACGCCGTCAGGAGGCGAAGTCGGCGGATTGCCTCACGCCCGTGGCAGCGAGCGGGTCGAGGGCCGCCTGCACGGCGATCTCCTCCATTGCCCGGACGAACCGCTCGACCTGAGGCGGCGCCAGATGGCGGGTGTCGGCCCAGACCGCGAGGAACACCGCGGGCTCCGGCTCCGACCGTTCTGACTGTTCTGACCGTTCCGACGTCTGTTCCTCGGACGTCGGGCGCGGCGGCGCGTTGAGGTCGGGACCTGAGTCCACCTGGAGGAAGAGGGTGGCGTCGAAGACGGGCTGCTTGCGGTCCCAGTGCAGGGTGGTGCGAGCGAGCGCGGCGCGCAGTTCGTCGTCGGTGGGCGGCGGCGCGCCAGGTTCGAGTTCGGCGTCCCTGCGGCGGTCGTTGACGAAACAGGAGACGTCGATCCGTTCCCCGCGCTCCTGGGAGAGCCGGTCGAGCATGGCTCGGTGGGCCGCCGGGTGGAAGTAGCCGTGCAGGGCGCCCGCGGTGACGGCCTTCCACGCGCGGCCCACCACCTCGTCGAAGGGGACGTCGCCGACCTCGACGACGCACAGTCCGGGCTGCGAGATCTGGCCGACGAGGTCGCCGAGACCGGGTCTGAACCGGTTGCTCACCACGGTCTGCGCCACGCTCGGCTGGATACCGGTGACGCGGGCGAGCGCCACCGCGTAGGCGGCGAGCAGCACGTGCGTCGTGTTCGTCTCGGTGCGCGCGGCGATCCGCTGCAACGCCAGGTGCAGTGCCGGGGAGTAGCAGCACAGTTCCCAGAAGCGGGGCTCGAGGCCCTCGCCCGGAGCCGGAAACCGCTGCGTCGGGATGCGGCGCAGCAGACCCTCCCAGTAACGCAGGGATTTGTCACTCGCGCGCCGCCCGGCCGCGGTGGCCTGGATCCGGGCCAGCTCCAGCGGGGACGGGCCGGGCACCGGAGGGTAGGGCGCGCCGGCTTCGAGGTGGGCCAGGTCGCGCACCATCGCGTCGATGCCGCCGCCGTCCACGGCCAGATGGCAGTACTGCACGACCATATGGGTGACCTCGCCAGCCTGCCGGACCACGCCCATCCGTACCGGCCACTCGTTCGGGTAGTCGAACGCGGGCGCCTCGAACTCCACCCGCAACGCTTCGGCGGCAGCGGCGGCAGCGGCGGCACCCGCGCCATTCCCGTCGTCCGCGTCGTCCACGTCGAGTACGTGCAGCGCGATCTCGCCGGACTCGGCCACCACCTGGCGCGGCTCCGGCATGAAGCAGATCCGGGTGCGCAGGCCCGGGTGCCGGCTGATCCAGAACCGCAGCATCCGCGTGATGCGTTCCACGCTCGTGCCCGGCGGCATCGGCAGCGCGCCGCCGATGTTGAGGGTGCGCCCGGTCCGCTGGATCGTGTGCCAGATCTCCTGCTGACCCCAGGTCAGCTCGCCGACGCCGCCGCCCTCGCCCTGGAAGCCGATCGCGACCGTGCTCCGCACCACGCCCATGTCCGCACCGCCCCTTCGGGCCGCCCACCGGCCCCTCAGGAAGCTGACGAACCCGCGGTGGGCTGTCAATTCTGATCTCGGCGGCCCGGGCGAGGCGCATGTCACCACCGCGCGGGGCTGAAAGTTTCGAAGGATCCGCCGCCGGCGCACGGCACGTACCCGCAACGATGACACGCGCCCGGAGCCGAGGCTCCGGGCGCGTGCCGCGCACACGTGGGTGCGGCCGGTTTAGAGACCGGTGCCCAGGATGCCGGTGCCGCCGATCAGGCCGCCCGCGCCCTCGCCGTTCTCGGAGTTGCCCGAGCCGGCGCCGTCACCGGCGTTGTGCTCGGAGGACGAGCTGCCGGCGCCCCAGCTGCCGTGGCTGTCGTTGCCGGCCTGCGACGAACCCTGGTTCGAGGTGCAGGAGTCGTCCTGGACCTCGGTCGTGGTGTTGCCGTTGGCCAGCACGTTCAGGTTGGCGTGCTCGAGCAGGTGGTTGAGCGCGAGACCGATCGGGACCGCGCCGATCAGGCTCTGGGCGGTGAGGTCCTTGAGCGTGCCGTCCGCGGCGCAGCCGACGTTCGGCGAGACGTCGGTGTTGTTGAGCAGGTTGACCGGGATCAGGCCGGCCTGGGTCAGCTGGTTGTCGCTCCCGCCGTGCTCGTGCCCGTGCTGGTGGGGGGCGGGCGGCTGGCAGCCGCACGCGAACGCGGCCCCGGCCGCCCCCATGACGGCCGCGGTCGCCAGCACGGCGACGGTGGAGGCCTTCTTCAAGATTGCCATGTGCGAATTCTTCCTATCGGATTGACATGCTTTCTGCGGGCTCGGACCTGGAGTTCGGTCGGCCCAGCAGTTCCCGGACTTGCCCCGTGTGGCGATAAGGTACACCGAGCGTGAGGGTCCTGGGGAACCAGCACCGCGCAATGGGCGATTCGCCACCCTGATGCTTTTTCGACACCGTCTCCACCTGCGGTGAAGCATATGCACGATGGTCGGATCACGAGTGATTGAACCATCGGATAAATGCGCTGAATGACGAGCCGGGCACCGCCCCGAACCGGAAAATACACCCGCCCGAGGGAAAGCGGACGGGCCGGTACGGAATGCACTGAGAGCTATCAGAAATAAAATCAGAGCACTGTCTACCGCGAGCACCCCCGTCGACGCGCGCGCACCCGCGTGTCTAGACTGGCTCGCTGAGCGCCTCCCCGCCGCATGCGACACCCGCGAACACCCGCGAAGGAAGCCACTGATTCATGAGAGTCGTCATCATCGGCGGGGGCGGCGGGGTCGGCTCCGCCGCCGCCTTCTGCCTGGCCACCGCGCCCGAGGAATTCGAGCTCATACTCACCGACAACCGGCCGCACATGATCACCAGCCACGTGATGGACCTGGAGAACGCGGTCGCCCTCGCCCCCGGCGCGTCCACCGTACGCGGCGGCACCCTCGCGGACGCAGCGACGGCGGACGTGGCCGTCTGCTGCGCCTCGGCCCCGCTGCGGCCCAACAGCACCCGCGCGGTCTACCTGGAGGACAACCGCCGGATCCTGGCCGCCACCCTCGACGAACTGCGCGCGACCGGCTTCCGCGGCGTGCTGCTGCTGCTCACCAACCCGGTCGACCCGCTGCTGACCTGGCTCTACCGCCAGGGCTGGCCGGACCGCAAGCGGCTGCTCGGCTACGCCCTCAACGACAGCCTCCGGCTGCGCACCGCGATCGGCGCCGTACGCGCGGCCCATCCCCGCGACGTGGACGCCTGGGTGGTCGGCGAACACGGCGCCGGGCAGGTCCCGCTGTTCAGCCGCGTCACCGTGCACGGCGAGCCGGCGCACCTCGACGACGCGGAGCGCGCCGCCGCCCGCGAGTACCTCGACACCTGGTACGTACGCCACGTGGCGCTCGACTCGGGCCGCAGTTCGACCTGGTCCAGCGGCCTGGGCGCCGCGCGGATGGTCCGAGCCCTGAGCGCGGACGCCGAGACCGTGCTGCCCGCCTGCGCCGTACTCGAGGGCGAATACGGCGTGCACGGGGTGGGCGTGGGCGTGCCCGTGGCGATCGGGCGCGGCGGCCTGCGTTCCGTCGTGGAGTGGGACCTCGACGCCGAGGAACTCAGCGCCCTGCGCGCCTGCGCGCAGAACGTCGAGAGCCTCGCCACGGCCGTGACCGCTTGACCGTCTGACCGCTTGACCGCGGCCGGTCAGCCCCCGTCCCGGGCAAGCCCTCCGGCTTCTTCCAGCCCCTCGATCTCCTCACGCACGAACGCCGCGAGCCGGGTGACGCCCTCGGTGATGCGCTCCGGGTCGAGCACGCTGCAGGACAGCCGCAGCCGCCGCTCGCCGCCGCCCTGCGGGTAGAACCCCGCCATCGGGGTCCAGAGCACCCCGTGCCGCTCCGCGGAGCGCACCATCGCGGCGTCGTCGGCGAGGAAGGGCACCTGCACCACGGCGAAGAACCCGCCCTCCGGCCGGTTCCAGGCGATCCCGTACCGCTCGCGGAACTCGGCCGGGAAGGCCAGGTCGAGCTCGGCCAGAAGGGTCCGCATGTTGCGCGCGTAGAACCGCGTCGCGTCGGCGTTGGCCCGGCGCAGGCTCGCGTCGTGCCGCAGCAGCATCCCGCCGATCACGGCCTGGCTGAGCGACGGCGTGTTGACCGTCACCATGCTCTTGATCTTGGCGAGCTCGTCGGCGAGCAGCACCCGGCTGCCGTCGGGATACTCCACCGGCTGGTCGGCCACCACGTAGCCGAGCCGCGCGCCCGGGAAGCAGGTCTTGGCGAAGGAGCCGATGTAGACCACGCGCCCGTCCCGGTCCAGCGACTTGAGCGTGGGCCGCGCGGCGAAGTCGAGGGCGAAGAAGCCGTAGGGGTTGTCCTCGATCACGATCAGATCCTCGGCCGCGGCGGCCTCGAGCAGGCGCTCGCGGTCCGGCACCGGCATGCTGGAGCCGGACGGGTTGGCGAAGTCCGGCACCACGTAGAACGCGCGCGGCCGCCCGCCGCGCGCCCGCACCGCCGCGGCCGCCTCCCGCAGCGCCGCCACGTCCGGCACGTTGTCCGGCCCCTCGGCCACCGGCTCGTACGCGATGTCGAGCGTGCGCGCCGCCCCGGTGATGCCGATGTAGCAGGGCGAACTGACCAGCAGCACGTCCCGCGGCTCGGCGAACAGCGCCCGGAGCACGAGGATCATGCCCTCCTGCGCCCCGACCGTGAGCACCAGCGACTCCGGGTCGGCGTCCATCCCCTCGTCCACGGCCAGGCTGCGCGCCAGCAGCTCGTGCACGATCCCCTTGGTCCGGCCGTACTGGAAGATCTCGCTGCGCACCCGCGCCTCGTCCATCCCGCGCTCCTCGCGCAGGTAACGCAGGAAGGCGTCGTAGAACCCGTGCACCTGGTCCACGTCGAAGTAGCCCTCGTACGGCTGCCCGGGCCCGAACGAGATCGCCCGCGGATATCGGCCGGTCACCTCGTTGAGCAGGTTCATCGCGTCGAGCAGCGGGTCGGCGAGCGAGCCGTGCAGATCGCCCAGCCGCAGCACCGGCCCGCCCGTCCCTCCCGCCCCGCTCGGCGCGCCCGGCTGGTTCACTGCGATGCCCGCGCTCGCGGCGGCGGATGTGACGCTCGACATGCCGGTCCTCCCGAAGATGGTCGCGCCAGCGAGCGTAGGACAGGGTGCGTCGCATATCAAGGTTCGACAGCAGGGTCAGCAATCCAGCGTTACCGCAGTTCAACGCCGGGTTCGAGCCGGACGCCCACGCGCTCCGCGCCCCGCCCCCGTCCGCGCTACGGTACGTCCCAGACGAAGCGGTGCGTGTGGATCCCGAAGTAGGTGAAGGTCTCCACGTGCGTCACCCCGGGCACGGCCTTGATCCGGTCGTTGACGAGGTCGAGCAGCTCGGCCGGGCTGTGGCAGACCACTTCGACGAACAGGTCGAAGGAGCCCGCGGTGAGGACCACGTAGATCACGCCCTCGCAGGCGGCGACGGCGTCGGCTGCGGCGCGCACGTCGCCGTCGGCGCGCACGCCGAGCATGGCCATGGTGGGCAGGCCGAGGGCGATCGGGTCGGTGACGCCGACCACCCGTACGACGCCGGTGTCCACCAGGCGCTGGACGCGGGTGCGGGCGGCCGGGGCGGACAGGCCGACGGCGGGGCCGAGCTCGGCGTAGGAGGCGCGGCCGTCGCGTTGCAGCGCCCTGAGGATCTGCTTGTCGGTCTCGTCCAGCCGCGGCGCGGGCGCGGACGGCGGCGGCGGGGACGGGGCGGTCACGCGGCGGCGTCCGGGCCGAGCAGCAGGGCGACGGCCTCGGCGAACAGGCGGGAGTGCAGGTCGACGTCGGCCTCGGTGGTGGCCGGGGACATCAGGGCCATGTTGTGGAACGGGGTCATCAGGATGCCGCGGTTGGCCAGGTAGGTGTGCAGGTAGTCGTCGAGCTCCTGGTCGTGCACGGCGGCGGCCTCGGTGCCGGTGCGCGGGGCGGGGTCGGCGAAGCGGTACTCGACCCGGGCGCCGAGGCGGGTGACGGACCAGGGCAGGCGGTGGGTGCCGATGACGCGGGCGACCCCGGCCTCGAAGCGTTCGGCCAGCGCGTGCATGTGCGCGAACGCCTCCTCGGTGAGCACCTCGCCGAGGGTGGCGCACACGGCCGCGATGGACAGGGCGTTGCCGGCCAGGGTGCCGCCGACCCCGCCCATGTCGATCAGGTCCAGGTCCTCGCGGCCGAGCAGGCGGTCGGCGAGTTCGGCGGAAAGGCCGTAGGCGCCGGCCGGGATGCCGCCGCCGATGGCCTTGCCGATGGTGACCACGTCGGGCTCGAGGCCCCAGGCCCGGGTGGCGCCGCCGACCCCGGCGCAGAAGGTGTGGGTCTCGTCGATGATCAGCAGGCTGCCGTACCGGCGCGTCAGCTCCCTGACCCCCTCGAGGTAGCCGGGCTCGGGCAGCACGATGCCGATGTTGGTCAGGGCGGGCTCCATCAGCACCGCGGCGACGTCACCGTGGGCGAGCTCGCGGGCCAGGCCGTCGAGGTCGTTGAACTCCGCGACGCGGCTGGTCTCGGTGACCGCGACCGGCGCGCCGACGTTGCCGGGGCGCGGCGCGCCGCCCTCGGGCGAGGTGACGATGAGCGACTCGTCCACCGAGCCGTGGTAGCAGTAGCTGTTGACCAGGATCTTCGACCGGTCGGTGACGGCGCGGGCAAGGCGGATGGCCCAGCGGTTGGCGTCGGTGGCGGTGAGCGAGAAGGACCAGCGGGGCAGCCCGAAGCGCGCGGCCAGCTCGGCACCCGCGGCCTGGGCCTGCGCGGTCGGGAGCATGACGGCCAGCCCGCCGAGCTGCTCGACCCGGTGGCGTACGGCCTCGACGACGGGGGCGGGGCTGTGTCCGGCCATCGAGCCGGTGTCGCCCAGGGAGAAGTCGACGTACTCGTGGCCGTCGACGTCGGTCACGTGCGCGCCGCGCGCGGTGTCGAGGTAGAGCGGGAAGTGCGCGCAGGTCTTGTTCATCCAGGTCATCGGCACCCGGCCGAAGAGCGAGTCGGCCTCGGCGTACGCGGCGGCGGAGCGCGGGTTGCGCTCGGCGAACGCGGCCTGCTCACGCTCGAGCAGGGCGCGCAGCCGGTCGCGCTCGACGCGGGCGGCGCCGGTCACGCCGGTGGAGGAGGTGGAGTCGGTCGTGGACATGAAGGCCTGCCTTTTTCGGGACGGTCCCGGAAACCTACCAGCGGATCGAAAGTGGAACAAGGTCTTGGCGTTTGAATCGCTCGCTGCAGCACGCCGGGCTCCGCGCGCCGATACGATCCCTTGTCGTTCGCGGTCCTGACATACGGTCAGGCAGGGGCGCGGACGGCTGGGACGGGGACGGGCCCCGATCCGGGGAAGGAGCTGCGGGTGTCCACAAGCGACGAGGGCGAACTGATAGCCGGTCGGTACCGGTTGTCCTCCGAGCTGGGCCGCGGCGCGATGGGTGTGGTGTGGCTGGCCCGGGACGAGCGGCTCGGGCGGACGGTGGCGGTCAAGGAGCTGCGCGGCGGGGTGGGCCTGAGCAGCACTCAGCTGGAGCAGTCCAACCTGCGCGCCCGCCGCGAGGCGCGGATCGCGGCCCGGCTGCACCATCCGAACGCCGTCGCGGTCTTCGACGTGGCCGAGCACGCGGGGCGCCCGTACCTCGTGATGGAGTACGTCAGGGCCCGCACGCTCTCCGAGACCCTCGCCGAGGAGTCCTACCTGGATCCGGTGCGGGCGGCCGAGATCGGCGTGCAGCTCGCCTCGGCCCTGGCCGCCGCGCACGAGGCGGGCATCGTGCACCGGGACGTGAAGCCCGGCAACATCCTGCTGGGCGAGGACGGCAAGGCGAAGCTGACCGACTTCGGCATCTCCCGGGCCGTGGGCGACGCGACGGTGACCGGCACCGGCGAGATGCTCGGCACGCCGGCGTACGTCGCGCCGGAGGTGGCGCAGGGCCGCGCGGCGACCGCGTCCAGCGACGTGTTCTCCCTCGGCGCCACGCTCTACGCGGCGGTGGAGGGCGAGCCGCCGTTCGGCACCGGTCCGGCCGTGATGGCGCTGCTGCTGCGGATCGTGAACGGCGAGATGCGCCCGCCGCTTCGTAGTGGCCTGCTCACCGACGCGCTGCTGCGGATGATGCACAACGACCCGATGAGCCGGCCGAGCATGGACGCGGCCCGATACGAGCTGCAGTCGGTGGCCGGCAGTGCCCTGTCCCTGCCGAAGCAGTCCCCGACGACGCTGCCGAGCGCGCCGGCGACCTCGATGCGGATGCGCGCCCGGACGCCGGAGCCCGGGCAGCCGCCCGCCCCCGCGCCCGACCCGTCGCCGAAGTCCGCCGCATCCCTGGCCGACCGGCCGCCGCCCGGACGACAGACGCCCGGCCGGCAGACGCAGGCCTCGGACACCCGCGTCGACGCCGCCACGCCCGCCG